>JAFYMJ010000166.1 GCA_017556665.1 Bacteroidales bacterium | reverse complement strand
CCAGAATACTATAAAGGGTACGATTATTTTCACATTGAGGGGTACCTTGTACAGAACCATGCATTGGTAAGAAGAGCTGTAGAACTTGCAAAAGAGGCTGGGTCAATTATCTCAATAGATATGGCAAGCTACAATGTTGTTGAGAGCAACCTTGCTTTCCTTCATGATATTGTAGAGAATTACGTGGATATAGTTTTTGCAAATGAGACAGAATCCAAATACTTTACAGGCAAAGAGCCAAGAGAAGCATTGGATGAGATTGCAAAAATGTGCAAGATTGCAGTTGTTAAATTAGGTCCTAACGGCTCTATGGTAAAATGTGGCGATGAATTCCATTTTATACAGCCATGGCCAGGAAAAGCAATTGATGCTACTGGAGCTGGAGACATTTATGCTGCCGGATTCATATATGCTCACTCTTTGGGTATGCCTATTAAAGTTTGTGGCGAGGTTGGCTCCATTATTTCTGCCCAAGTAGTTCAGGTTATTGGTTCAAGAGTTGATGTTCCAAGATGGAAACAAGCCAAAAAAGAGATTAGAGCTGTAATGGGAATTACAGAAGAGTAAATTAAGATAAGAATACAATAAAAGAGCATGGCCAAAAATCTGACCATGCTCATATTTTTTATAAAGGTGCTTTTACTCCAACAATTGTTTGAACAATCCAATGAATGTATCGTCACCTGCAGATACAAAACCCTCAGGGTGGAATTGGACACCCATAACTTTAGGATTGCCAATCATTTCAATAGCCTCAATAACGCCATCTTTTGAATAAGCAGTTGCTTTAAATCCAGGAGCTACATCTTTAACTGCCTGATGGTGGTATGAGTTTACATTAATCTCTGTTACACCCAATATCTTATTAAGTTTTGAGCCTTTCTCTATGGTAATAGTGTGTGTAGCATAATTTCTAGGTGCCTTTTGGCTGTGTTTTACATAAGTACCTTTCACTTGTGTAGGGATATCCTGGATTAGAGTACCTCCAAAAGCTACATTAAGCATTTGCTCACCTCTGCATATACCCAACACAGGAATCCCTTTTGCAACAGCCATTCTTATAAGTTTATAATCAAACTCATCTCTGTAAGGGACTACTGTTCCCAAATTTGGATGAGGTTGCTCACCAAAATATTTTAACGGATCCACATCCTCACCTCCGGTCATAACAAGTGCATCAATAACATTCAACACTGCCTCAAGCTGCTTTTCATCTGTTGTCATAGGGATAACCAATGGTACACCACCAGCTTTCTTGATTGCGTTCACATATGTAAGAGGAGCAGATGCAGCATCAGTCTCTGTTGCCGATACTCCAACTATTTTTTGTGCATATCCACCTACTGTAAATAATGCAACAACTACAAGTAGTAAAAATCTTTTCATATAATCAATTATTTAACTTTTGTCCAACCACCAAAACCATCTTCCTCTTTGTACTGGAAGTCTACAATAAATCCATTAACCTTCTTGCCACTCTCATCAAAAGTGAATTTTAGAGGGAAAGCGTGACCATCGCTACGGAAGTGATAAATACCATCGTTTATATATTGAAGTTTGTTCTTAAAGCCCATCTTGCCAATCTCAATATACAAACCATCTTTCTCTTTTGTAATTTTTGCATTTCCAAACAAAGCATCTTTTGTGTATTCACCAACTATATCTTTATCTGAAATTACATTCTTTGCAGCCTCTGGTGCTTTAGCCTCTTTCTCCAATTTCTCTACCCAACCTTTCTCTGCACCTGCAACCCACTTCTCAAAATACTCTTTGTTGTAATCTGTCTCCTGTGCACCAGTTACCATATCAATGAATCTGTTCATGACAGCATATCTAGGTCTGTCACCAGCCTCTGCATTAACCAGGATAATACCGCAAGCCTTAATTTCTGGAACAAAGAAACACAAAGCTGTAAAACCCCAAGTTGTACCTGTATGGAAATACAGTCTGTACTTGTTGTTCTGCTCTACAAACCAACAGTTAGCATAAAGGGTTGTTCTGTTGTCGGCCTGAGAAGTAATGGTATAACCTTTATGAAGATCTCTTGCTGCCCTCTCTGACATAACTCTTGTTGTATCTCCATTAGCCTCTACAATATAACCATTGTTCATATGCATTTGGGCATATCTGATCATATCTTCAACAGATGAGTTCACGCTACCTGCAGGTCCTATTCCTGTTAACCAGCAAAGAGCTTGCTCATCGCCATAAAGAGGAAGAGTTACAATACCACCTTTTGTTCCAACTGGAGTTTTGACAAGCTCTGGGAATTGAGCCTTACCCAACTCAACAGTTGTATATGAATAGTCGTGAGGAGTTGCCACATTGGCTACCGATGCAGCAAAACCATCTGCATTTACAGATGAGCTTGGCATTTTAACTTTATCAAACACTCTCTCCTTAACATTTTCCTCCCAAGTTTTGCCAGTTAGCTTCTCAATAATCTTCTCTGCAATTATAAATGTAGAGTTGTTGTATTTATACGCACCTCTAAAGCTGTATACCGGTTTTACATATTTAAGGAACTGATAAATGTCATCTCTGTCATAACCAACATTAGGGAAATATGTTCCAGCTTGTCCCTGCAAACCTGTACGGTGAGTCATAACATCCATAAGTTGCATATTCTCTGTAACATACTGGTCATAATACTGAAAATCTGGAAGGATATTCTTTACAGTGTCTGTCCATTTTACCAAACCCTCATCTACAAGCTGTCCCATTACTGTAGCAGTAAATGACTTTGATACGCTACCTATCTGGAATACAGTATTTGACAAGATTGGAGCACCGTTCTCATTTGCTATGGCCTTTACGCCACCACTGCATAGGTCCCTGTTTTTTGCAACACCTCTAAATCCTATACCATCCTCTGGTGTAATCTCCTTAACGCCATACCCTTTAGCCAAAATAACCTTGTTGTCCAATGAAAGTGCTACTGCCATACCTGGAAGTTGCCATGTCTGAATAATCTCTTGAGCATATTTGTCCATCTTATTTGCAATCTCTTCTGCATTTGGCTGTTGTGCAAAAGAGGCACTTGCTATAAACATAGCTGCAAAGATTCCCAATAAAAGTTTTCTCATATTTATCCGTTTTATATTGTTTCTTGATACGTAAAGACAAATATAACTTATTTTATTTTCATTTGTAAAAGCATAATTCATAAATTTGCACAAATGGCATATTATGGCAAAAGTAAAAAAAGCTTGGTTTTGTAACTCGTGTGGAAACGAGTCACCCAAATGGATGGGACAATGTCCTGCGTGCGGAGAGTGGAACACTATGGTAGAAGAGATAGTAAGCAAATCTTCTGCCGACAACTTGTCAACATCCAGACTGCAATCCTTTTTGGCCAGTGCCACAAACAACAAACCCCAGCCCCTGTCCAAAATAGACTCATCTGTAGAGAGCAGAATTATCCTTGGGAACAATACCAGTGAGCTGGACAGAGTTCTTGGTGGGGGAATGGTAAAAGGCTCTCTTGTGCTTATTGGAGGAGAACCTGGAATAGGAAAATCTACATTAAGCCTGCAGATTCCTTTGGGGAACAAATCAATAAAGACATTATATGTATCGGGAGAAGAGAGTGCAAAACAGATAAGACTTAGAGCAGACAGACTTGGTGGAGCTCATGACAACTGTATTGTACTTGCCGAGACATCTTTGGAAAACATCCTTACCCAATCCAAGGAAATTGCTCCAGAACTCCTTATTATTGACTCAATACAGACAATATATTCAGGCAGCATAGAATCGTCGGCTGGAAGCGTATCACAAGTAAGGGAGTGTGCAGCTTCTTTGCTAAGATATGCCAAAGAGAGCAACACTCCTGTTATTCTAATTGGACATATCACAAAAGATGGAACCCTTGCCGGGCCTAAAGTGCTTGAACATATAGTAGATGTTGTTTTGCAGTTCGAGGGGGACTCACGCCACTCTTACAGAATTCTTAGGAGCATAAAGAACAGATTTGGCTCTACTGCAGAGATTGCTGTGTACCAGATGTCATCCAATGGATTGGAGGAGATTCTTAATCCGTCGGAGATGTTCATTCCAATGCACTCAGAAAATCTGAGTGGTGTTGCTGTTGCAGCAATGCTTGATGGTACCAGACCATTCCTTATAGAGGTACAGTCATTGGTAAGTTCTGCCGCATACGGAACGCCACAACGCTCCGCTACTGGCTTTGATGTAAGACGCCTTAACATGCTCCTTGCCGTTCTGGAGAAAAGAGTTGGATTCAAGTTGGGGCAGAAAGATGTATTCCTTAATATAGCCGGAGGTTTAAAGGTATCAGATCCTGCTTGCGACCTTGCCATTGTTGCAGCTATCCTCTCATCAAACTTTGATACAGAGATTTCATCAAAATACGCTTTTGCAGCAGAAATTGGCTTGAGTGGAGAAATAAGGCCGGTAAGTCAAATAGAAAAACGGATTTTGGAGGCATCCAAACTTGGATTTGAAAAGATTTTTGTTTCTGCATTCAACAAAATAGCCCCAATTAAAAACAGTAACCTTAAAGTTGTTCAAATTAGCAATATTGGGCAGTTGGTTAAAGAGATTTTTTAATAAAATCTACCTATAACAAGCATAAATCATATAAATATCTACAAAAATGTAAATATTTTATCATTTATACCTATTGTATGTAAACAAATTATTCATTTCCTTTGCGGTTGTTTTGTTACAATGGGTGAATCCCCATTATATATAACTGAAAAGAAAATAATAATCATTAAACAATAACAAGAAAATGAATTAGTTTTTCACATTGGCTTTGGCATCTCTAATGCTATTGTCTTGTAGCAAAGATTCTATTTGGAATGCTCAAGAGCAAGGACAATTATCTGTTAACGTAGAGCAAGGTGCATCTATTTTTGTTGAGACAAAAGCTGCAAGCACTGATAATTTTAACCTTAAAATTGTTAAAAACGGTGGAAAAGTAGAATATGACGGCAAAGTCTCTGCGTTCACCAGTCCTATGACACTTCCTACCGGCACATACACCGTATCTGCAGAGAATATAACAGCAGCAGAGGCTCTTGCAGACCGTGGTGCACAAAGATTGGCAGATACTCAAGAGAATGTAACAGTAAGTGCAAACCAGACAAATACTATTACCCTTAATTGCGTAATGGTAAACTCACAAGTATCTTTTGCATTTGATGATACATTCAAATCTGCATTTGATATGACGAATACTCAAATTACCGAGTCATCAAGAAGTATTGTATGGTCTAAAGATGCTACACTTAATTCTGAGATTGCTTTTTTTGAGCCAGGTACTCTAAACTACACAATCAAAACAAAAAGAGCTGGTGCAGACAAAACTTACACCGGTACAATTGCCCTACAAGCTAAAACTTGGCATAAGCTTACAGTTAAAGCAAGTGTAGAGAACGGTCAATTGGGTATAACAGTTACAGCAGACGATTCTGTAGTAGCGGTTCCTGGTGACATTACAGTTGATCCATACAACTAACAGATACTATAGAGCTTTATGATTCTTAAAGGTTACATAAAATACATATCAATATTCTTTCTTGTCTGCACCTGCATTTTAGCGGGTTGCAGTAAGGAGGAAGTTGCTATATCTGCAGCATTCCCTGTAGAGGTTAATGTAACACAAGAATCAGCTACAAAAATAACAACCAATGGTACCACCCTGTTTTGGGCAGAAGGCGACAAACTTGCCCTTTTTGCAGCAACAGGTAACAATACCACTACAGCCTCTGCAACTTTGGAACTCAACTCCATTGACGCAGGCTCATCTACAGGAAAATTCAAAGGGGAGATAAGTATATCGGCTGAGCCTGAAATTTGTTACTTTACTTATCCTTATACTGTTGTTCCAGCTGCCAATGCAGAAAAGGTTTCCGCCCAATATAGTTACTCGGCCCAGGATGGACTTCACAAACCTTTCTTATGGGGCAAGGCAAACTATCCTGGCAACGGGGTAATGAATTGTAATCTGCAACATATAGGTGGAATGTTATACCTTACAAACATTCCGGCAGGGGTTACCGCCATTACAATAAAAGGTAATTCTGCAGAGAACTTGAGCCCCGTAGATGTAAACCTTTCCAACGGAGAGATATCAGTTGGAAGTGAGAAAGAGTTTGATGTAAATATATCGGGAACTACAGCATATATCTGTATGCCACCCGTAAATTTTGCAAAAGGATTCAGCATTATTTTCCACTCTGCAAGTGGAGATATGTTCAAGAGCTACAGTTCAGACGGAGGTAACAGCAGCGGCTACAACTTTACAGCAGGCACATATATTACTATAAATGTGGCGGGGACATTTACCCCATTCAATGTAACAGCCAACGCTGCTTACTCACATACTGTTTCAGGAGGATTTTTAACAGGTACCAATGTTACTGTAACTCCAGCCTTGCAAGGTGCTCCAGCCAAAATAACAAAATGGAGAGCAGACCTTGTCCATTCAGATGGAACTACAATAGTTAGAACTGTTGCATCAAACAACAATTTTGGAGCAACCCAAATGAGTGTTGTTGACAACTGGACATACATTCCGTCAGGTACATATACATTAAAATCTTATTACACACAATACAATGGCAGTGAAATTGCCATGCCGGAGAGCACAATTACGGTAGCCAAAGCATCAGAACCTGTAAACATTAGTACAGGATCAAGCATTGCACATAATTATTCAGGAGGCAATCTTACAGGCACTACAGTAAAAGTTACCACATCCAACAACTCGCCTCTACCAGTAGAGAGCTGGAGTGCAACACTTGTAAATTCAGATGCCACAACAGTAAGAACCACTGTTGGAAACACCTCTTTTGGCACAGTAACTTTCCCAGGTACAGAATACTTGTCCCGACAAAAAAGCTACACTCTTACGGTAACTTGTGTTGTAAAGGGTGATGTACTCAACTGTGCAGCACCAAGCACATTCAATGCACCAAACCCTACAGGCATTAAGGTAAATGTTAGCGGCAACACTACATACGATTATTATTTGGCTTCTAATCTTTCTGCGGCAAACACAGCAGATTACAGATTAAAAATTAGAGATATATCTGCAGGCAGCTCTGGTTATGACGCATCGCTTAGCAGCTACGCAACTCCTGTAAAAGTATATTGCAACGGAACTGACATTACAGGGACAACAGAAGTGGCAGATATGTCCCTTGGACAACACACCCTACAGGCCAAAATGACCTTTGACGGCATAGAGTTCTCCGGCTCTGTAACAAAACACGTTACAGGGTTGCCGTACAGTATTTCATTTGATGGCAACTCAAATCCTACTGGATGGACACTTGGCAACAATGGAGAGAACAGTGGATATTTAACATTACAAAGAGGTGATGCCTACGCAATTACACCTGCATTCCACCTGCCAGCCAATATTAATGTTTCATCTACACTGGTAGCATATGCATATGGCGGTAGCATTTATAGTTCTTACAAACCTACAGTAGCTATCCACGCATCTGAGAGTGGTACAAATTCAAGTGCAGATACTACATTAAGCGGTAAAAATGCATTGCCTATAACAGCAAGCTTCAGCACAATTACAGACAACTCTATAACACTTACCCCTTCGGTTAAAAAAGTATGCATATTCACATCAGGAACCGGCAGCAATTGGTCTGTTGGTGGGGGAGATATGGGGGTTGTATGTAAAGAGTTCTCAACTGTATACAGATAATCATCTTTTTTCTTGCATTTTAAAAATATAAAGTTGAAATTTGTAAGAGAAAACGTTACAAATAAATGACTATTATTTTAAATATTAGATATTGGTGGCTTTACAGAGAATAAATTTCTGTGAGCACACTTTTATAATATATTTAAATTCAAATAATTACAGCATAGAAAAGCCCACAGAAAAAACTGAAGGGCTTTTTTATTTTTATATAACAATCTGTAAGGTACAGCTATGAAAACAACTAAGAAGATTACATTGCCAGAGGATAAGATTCCTAAACAATGGTATAACATATTGGCAGATATGCCTTCCCAACCTCTTCCACTTTTAAATCCTAAGACAAGAGAACCCCTGTCTAAAGCAGATATGGAGGTATTGTTTGCCAAAGAACTTGTGGAGCAGGAGTTCACAAAGGAGCGCTATATAGATATACCAGAAGAGGTAAGGACCCTTTTAAAGATATACAGGCCTACACCTTTAGTAAGAGCCAGCGGACTGGAGAAAGCTTTGGATACACCTGCCAGAATCTATTTTAAGAATGAGAGTGTAAGCCCTGTAGGCTCACATAAACTCAACACTGCCATTCCTCAGGCATATTACAACAAGATTGAGGGAATAACTCACCTTACAACAGAAACAGGTGCGGGACAATGGGGCTCAGCAATGAGTATAGCTTGCCAGCACTTTGGAATAGACCTTAATGTCTTTATGGTAAAGAGCAGTTACAATGCCAAACCATACAGAAAACTTGTTATGAAAACATATGGTGGAAATGTTCACGCATCGCCAACAAACATCACTGAGTTTGGAAGAAATATTCTAAAAGATAACCCAGATTGTGGAGGCAGCTTGGGTATTGCAATCTCTGAGGCTGTAGAAATGGCACTTAAAACTCCAAATTGCAGATATGTATTGGGAAGTGTACTGAATCATGTTTTGCTGCACCAGACAATTCTTGGATTGGAGGCTCAAATGCAAATGGAGATTGCAGAGGATTTCCCTACTAAAGTTATTGCCTGCTATGGTGGAGGATCCAATTTTGCAGGAATCTGCTTCCCATTTTTAAAGTATAACCTTACAGAGGGAAAGAACATAGAGTTTATTGCCGCAGAACCCGAGTGCTGTCCTAAATTGTCAAAAGGGGAATTGAAATACGATTTTGGAGATACTGCAGGACTTACTCCTCTTATTCCAATGTACACATTAGGTAATGATTTCCAGCCAGACCAGATTCACGCTGCCGGATTAAGATATCACGGAGGTGGACAAATTGTAAGCAAACTTGTAGAAGACGGATATATAAAACCTGTTTCCATCCCTCAACAAGAGACCTTTAATGCAGGAATCCTTTTTGCCAAGGCAGAAGGTATAATCCCGGCACCGGAATCTACCCATGCAATAGCTGCAACAATAAGAGAAGCACTTAAGGCTAAAGAGGAGGGAAAAGAAGAGGTGCTGCTATTCAACCTTAGCGGACACGGACTTATAGATATGGCCTCATATGAACATTATCTGTAAAAGGCTCCATAATATTTTATAGCCGTGGATTTTTTTGTACATTTGTATCGTAAAATATACAAAATGAGAGAAATAACATACAAAATATTTACATTTTTGTTGATTGGGTCAGTTTTGATCTCCTGCTCAAAAGAGAATACCGGTTACGGAGCACTTTCTTTAAGTTTAAAAGGGGACATTTCTGTTGGAATTTCATCCAATTCAGCAACAAAAGCGGGAGAAATTAACACAGAAGATTTTGAGATTTTTGTAGGAGACAAGAGTATGGGTCTTAAGAAAGAGTTGGAAGATCCAATTACACTTGCAATTGGAACATACACTGTATCTGCCCAGAACTGCTCTCAAAGCACCGCCAACAATGGCAGTGGTCTTTTAAGATTTTACGGAGAAGACAACAATGTAACAATAACAACTGGGGAGACCTCAACTGCAACAATAAATTGCAAGGTTGTAAACTCAAAAGTATCCATTTTGTTGGGAGACTCATACACTTCTTACTTTGACATGGGATATACTTCTGTTTCTGTATCTGATGGAACAAGAGATCTTGTAGTTGTTGAGAATGGAGCAGTAACTGCAGAGGCAGTTTACTTTGATGCAGGAAAGACACTTACAATAACTGTCAATTCCAAAAAAACTCCCACAAGCGGAGCTGCCCAAACATTCCAGACTACAGAAACATTATCTACAGTTGCAGCCACATGGCATAAAATAACTGTAAACGCAGATTTAAATTTAAGTGGCGGAATAAAATTTACAACTCAAGATTCGCATGTGAGTGACTGGATCTCCATTTCAGACTACATTCCAGGTTCTGTTGTAGAAGACAACTAGACTAAAGTAGCAGCAACCATTCTCTCCTTTCCGTTCAAATCTTCAATTACCTGGCAATTGGTATATCCAAGTTGCTCAAGCATTGCTTTTGTTTCTGCCCCAAACCTCTCGTTAATTTCATAGAACAACATACCACCACTCTTAAGGAGAGATTTTGATGCAACCGCTATTTCCCTATAGAACAACAAAGGATCACTATCTGGGACAAACAGGGCAAGATGCGGCTCAAAATCAAGGACATTACTTCTCATAAGAGACTTCTCCTGTTCACATATATAAGGGGGATTACTTACCACAACATCAAATCCATCCCCGGCCGCAACCTTTATAGTATCTTTAGCCTCGGCCGACAAGACATCACATTTAAAGAAGTTAACTCTAACCTGACCATCTTTTCCACAAATTTTCTGTCCACCAGCAATTTCAAGAGCAGTATCTGATATGTCACAACCCCATACCTGTGCATCATTTCCCAATTCTGACGCTACAGAATATGCAATACATCCACTCCCGGTACATATATCAAGCACCTTCACCTTATTTCTCCCCTTGTAATACTTTGATACAAGCATCACAAGTTCTTCGGTTTCCGGTCTTGGAATAAGGACACCTTCCCTTACATTGAATTTAGCACCACAAAACCATTCAAATCCCAAAACATACTGCAACGGCTCACCACTACCCATCCTCTCAAGAGCTGTTTTAAGAGATATTTCCTTTTCCTCCTTAATTACAGTTCCAGGCTCTACAAGATGTGCATAATTGGAATAGCCGCCAAGCTCAACCAAAAGCCTGACAGCTATACTCTTGCACTCTCTATTGGGGTACAGATGCCCCAACTTGTCCAAAGCCGAATCTATAAAGTCCGCTAAAGTCAATTATTTTATTTCCTCTATTAAAGTGTTAATGAATTCCTCCATTGGGATACCTGCAGCCCTTACCTGTCCTGGAATAAGGCTCATAGCTGTCATTCCAGGGACAGCATTCATTTCCAAGAAGTAAATATCCTCCCCACTTATAATGTAATCCATCCTTACAAGCCCCTTACAACCCATATAATTGTAAATAAGCTCGCTGGTTGAGGTTATTTTTTCCCTTAACCGGTCCGGAATATTTGCAGGACATATCTCGTTACTCTCTCCAAGGTACTTAGCCTGGTAATCAAAAAATTCCCTCTCTGTAACTATTTCTGTAACAGGCAACTTTACAAGCTCCCCACTCTTCATATAGATACCATTAGTAACCTCCCTTCCCACAATGCACTCCTCTACAAGAGCAGAATCATACTCCTTAAAGACCAACTCTATTGCGGCCTGCAAATCCTCTTTTCTCTTTACCTTGGTTACTCCAAAACTGCTGCCGCCATTGGTAGGCTTAACAAAAACGGGTAGTCCAAGCTGCTCTGTTATCTTATCCAATGAATAACTGCTCCCCCTTCTAAGAAAGACATCCTTTGCCAACTTTATCCCTGCAAAATCAAGGAATCTTTTGCATGAATGTTTATCAAATGTCAATGAGGCAACAAAAGCTGAACAGGTATTATGAGGAATACCCAACATCTCAAAATAGCCTTGCAGAAGGCCATCCTCTCCCGGCGTTCCATGAATCATTATAAAGGCCAGATCAAACTTTACCTTTTCTCCATTGTGTACAAAAGAGAAATCTGTTTTGTCAACCTCAACACCAACAGATGCAATATCCCGCAATCCCTGCATAGCATATTCAAGTTCTACCTCTCCGCCATCTGGATTCAATACTCTCCAACTCCCTTGCTTAAGCAGAACCTCATATAGAAGATATTTCTCCTTATCTATGCACAATGCCACATTCTTGCCGCTGTTTACAGACACCTCTGACTCGGAAGAATCTCCACCATAAATTAACGCTATCTTTTTTCTATTATCCATCTGCTTAAATTTTACTCAAAGAAAGAATCCTGTGATTCACTGTTATTGTTCATATCCTGGTCACTTCCATTGCAATCCAAAGATAATTTAAAGCCCTGAGGAGGGATGAACTTGTCATACTTGGTTACACCCAAACTGCCATCCTCCAGTACTTTCTTCATAAAGATACCCCAAATAGGCAAAGCTGTATTTGAGCCACCACCCATTGCTGTTGTGTTAAAGTGGACTTGTCTGTCCTCTGCTCCAACCCATACTCCAGCAGTAAGTTTTGGCAAATAACCAATAAACCATCCATCTGCATTCTCATTTGTTGTACCAGTCTTACCGGCCATCTCGCTCTCTGTAACATACAGAAGTCTGGCTCTTATACCTGTACCCTCCTGCACAACACCTTTCATAAGGTTTACCATAAGGTATGCAGTATGCTCATTTATTGCCTCTTTCTTTCTTGGGCTGAATGTTGCCAGTACATTACCATTCTTATCCTCTATTCTTGTAACATATATAGGCTCTGCATACACACCTTTGCCAGGGAATGTATTGAAAGCCGAAACCATTTGGTAAACCGGTATATCGGCTGAGCCTACACACAAACTCTCTACTGGATCAAGATGTGCCTTTATACCAAGGGTATGTGCCATATCCACCAAAGCCTGCGGACCAAATTGTTTCATAAGGTATGCAGAAATATTGTTGCTGCTCTTTGCCAATCCCCATTTTAAAGTAACTGTCTGCCCAATCCACTCTGGTTTGTCTGTACTTCTTGGAGTCCATACTTTATCACCTACAACAAAAGATTGAGGCACATTTACAACTTTATCACAAGGGGTGTAACCATTTTGCATAGCCAATGAGTACAAGAATGGTTTGAATGTAGATCCAACCTGTCTTTGACCTTGGCTCACCTGGTCATATTTGAAATATCTGTAGTTGCCACTTCCAACATACGCCCTGCAATAGCCTGTACCAGGCTCCAATGCAATCATAGCTGCCCTTAAGAAAGATTTGTAGTACTTGATTGAATCATTTGGAGTCATTGTGGTATCAACATAATTTTTGCTATTCCACGCAAATACCCTCATTTTTGCAGGGGTATTGAATGCCTCAGTTATCTGCGCATCTGTTGCATCCCAACTCTTCATGTTCCTGTATCTGTCACTCCATCTGCGGGCGTGTCTCATTACAGCATCTGTCACATTCTTTGGAACATCATTGGCAAATGGTTTATTATTCTTCCATCTTAGCTCTCTGTTGAGTGCCGGTTGCAATGTCTTGCTCAAATGCTCCACTACAGCCTCTTCTGCATATTTTTGCATTTTGGCGTTAATAGGAGTATAAATCTTTAAGCCATCCTTATCAAGGTTGTATTTTGTTCCATCGGGTTTTATATTCTTGTTTAACCAGCCATATAAAGGATCATCTGCCCATGAAATTGAATCTGCCTGGTATGCATAATAACTGCTGTATTTCTCCCTTACAGGCTCCTTTGCACTCATCACCCTCTTAATCATATCCCTGAAATGAGGTGCCATACCGGCATTATGGTCCTGTCTGGTATAATGAAGAGTAATTGGAAGCTTTACTATGGAATCATATTGCTCATCAGGCAAATACCCGTACTTGTTCATCTGCTTTAGAACGTGGTTCCTGCGGGTTAGGGATTTGTCGGGATTACGGACAGGATTATACCTTGTAGGCATATTTACCATTCCCACCAAAAGGGCACTCTCCTCTATATTAAGGTCTTTTGGAAGCTTGCCAAAAAAAGTTCCCGCTGCAGCCTTTATTCCATATGCATTACTGCCAAAAAAGACAGTATTCATATACATACTCAAAATCTCCTGCTTTGTATAGTTGCGCTCAAGTTTTACTGCAGTAATCCACTCCTTGAACTTGTTGGCACCCAATACAAAATATTTGGCACCGGGGAATTTTGATTTTACGGTATCTCTTGGGAAAAGTGATTTGGCCAACTGCTGGGACAATGTACTTCCTCCTCCTCCCGATGACCTGTTTCCCATTAGGAAAGACTTAACAAAAACACGTGCAAGACTGCGGGCATCAATTCCACTGTGTTCATAGAACCTTACATCTTCTGTTGCAACAATAGCATCCTTTAAACCTTGCGAAAGCTCATCAAAAGTTACATATGCCCTGTTTTCTATATGGAATGTACTCAACACCTCACCTTCCTGAGAAATTATCTGAGTGGCAAGAGGACTTTTTGGATCTTCAAGCTCCTCAAATGATGGTATATCTGCAAAGATTCCAACCAATAACAGACAAAGAAAAATTAGCAGCAAAGGGGAGAATACAACAACCCATATAAGTGCTTTAACCCTCTTTTTATCTTTAAAAAATCTCTTTATAAATCCTTCTTTCATAATGCCAATAGCCATTTAATTTAGCAAAATTAACAAATAAAATTTGCATTTTAAGATACTTTATGGTTTACTTTGCACTTTAATGGAAATTTGTATTCAATGGGAGAGAATTTAGTTATTGTAGAGTCGCCTACAAAGGCCAAAAAGATTGGAGAGTTTCTTGGAGAGGGATACGTGGTAAAATCTAGCGGTGGCCACATTAGAGATCTTGCAAAGAAAAACCTTGGTATAGATATAGAGAACAATTTTGAGCCAGATTATGAAGTTTCTGCAGATAAAGCCAAAATTGTTTCCGAACTTAAAAGTCTTGCAAAAAAAGCCGAGACCATTTGGTTGGCATCCGATGAGGACCGTGAGGGAGAGGCTATTGCATGGCACTTGCAACAAACTTTAAAGTTAAAGGAAGAGAACACAAAAAGAATTGTTTTTCATGAGATTACAAAAGATGCAATTCTTAATGCCATTAAAAATCCAAGACAAATAGACAATAACCTTGTTATGGCACAACAGGCACGCAGAGTGCTTGACAGGCTTGTTGGTTTTGAGCTTTCTCCTATCTTGTGGAAAAAGGTTGCCCCAAAACTTTCAGCCGGTAGAGTCCAGTCTGTTGCCGTAAGACTTATTGTAGAGAGAGAAAGGGAAATTATAGCTTTCAATTCAACCCCATTCTATAGAGTTCAAGGAATTTTCCACCCTCAAACATCAAAGAAAAGTGTTAAGGTAAAGGCTTTTTTGGAGGAAAAATTCTCTACCAGGGAACAAGCTTACTCTTTCCTTGAAAACTGCAAGGAGAGCTGCTTTGCAATAGAAGAGATAGAGACAAAAGATCTTGTAAGAACACCTGCTCCCCCATTCACAACATCTGCACTCCAACAGGAGGCTGCAAGAAAATTAGGTTTATCTGTTACACAGACAATGCGTATTGCCCAAAAGCTGTACGAGAGCGGTCTAATTACATATATGCGTACAGATTCAACCAACCTGTCGCAGTTGGCAATTAATAGTGCAAAACAGACAATCTGCACCAGATTTGGAGAGGAATACTCTAAAGTAAGGGCATACAAGACCAAAAGTAAAGGGGCACAAGAGGCTCACGAGGCCATTAGACCTACATACCTTGCCAACGATACAATAGAGGGAACTCCACAAGAAAAGAAACTGTACAATCTTATCTGGAAGAGGACTATTGCATCACAAATGGCAGATGCAAAACTTGAAAAGACAACAATAACAATAGGGAGCAACAAATTTGCAGAGAAGTTTGTATCTCAAGGAGAACAAGTTGTATTTGACGGATTCCTTAAACTTTACCTTGAAAGCAGGGATGAAGAGGATACAGAACAGGAGAACCAATTGCTTCCAGTTTTGAATACAGGGGAGACAATGGAGAGGATTGAGATATCTGCAACAGAGCGTTTCACCCAAAAGCCAGCAAGATACTCAGAGGCATCTCTTGTAAAGAAACTTGAGGAGCTTGGAATTGGACGTCCGTCTACATACGCACCAACAATCTCAACAATTGTTCAGAGAGGGTATATTGTTAAGGAGGACAGAGAGGGTAAACAAAGAGAGTATTGTGCGTTAACCTTAAAAGATGACACAATTAAAGAATCTACCCAATTAGAGACAGTTGGAGCAGAAAAGAACAAACTGTTCCCACAAGATATTGGAATGTTGGTTACAGATTATTTGAGCAACAAATTTGAGAGCATATTGGACTATGGCTTTACCGCTAAAGTTGAGGCAGATTTTGATAAGGTTGCAGATGGCAAGATGGTTTGGAACAAACTTATCCAAAACTTCTACACCCCATTCCACAAGAGGGTAGATGAGACTTTAAAAGAGAATACTCATACCAATGCAGAGAGAGAATTGGGTACAGACCCTGCAAGCGGCAAGGTAATAATTGTAAGATTGGGCAAATTTGGTCCACTTGTTCAAAAAGGGGCCAATGATGATCCGAACAAACAATTTGTAAGTTTGCAAAAAGGGCAACTGATAGAGAGTATTACATTAGAAGAGGCCCTTAAACTTTTTGAGCTTCCAAGAAAAGTTGGAGAGTTTGAAGGGAAAGAAATTATTGCCGCAATAGGCAAATTTGGCCCTTACATAAAGTATAACGGCAAATTCATATCGCTTGGCAAAGTGTACGATCCAAGAAGCATTACTGAATCCCAAGCAATAGAATTACTTACGGAAACCGCTAAAAAAGAGGCTAATAGCATTATTCACAATTTTGAGCAGGAAGACATTCAGGTTCTTGACGGAAGATTTGGCCCATACATTAAACACGCTGGAACAAACTATAAGATTCCTAAAGGGACAGATGCCAAAACCCTTGATTTGAATGCATGCCAGGAGATTATTGCCAATACAAAACCTACAAGAAAAAAAAAGATAGCACTTAAATAAAATTTAAAAGATTTTTTTATTTTTGTGAAAACTACTTAAAAACTGTAAGCTATGCCAAAGTACCAAATTGATGAAACAGATCAGAAGATTCTTTCTTTTTTAGTTAAAAACGCAAGAATGCCTTTCCTGGAAATTGCAAGAGCATGTGGTGTTTCGGGTGCTGCAATCCACCAAAGGGTTAAAAAAATGGAGAACCTTGGCATCATTACGGGTTCACGCCTGCTTGTAAAACCTCAAACTTTAGGTTTGAACGTATGTGCCTTTGTATGCGTAAGTCTTTCTGAAGCAAACAAATACCCAGAGGTTATAGATGCACTTAAAAAGATGTCAGAGGTTGTTGAATGTCATTTTGTAACAGGAAAACACTCATTGTTGCTAAAGATATACTGCTACAACCATGATCACCTTATGGATATCCTTATCAATACAATTCAGAATATCCCTTGCGTACAACAGACAGAAACCCTTATTTCATTGGATCAAGCCATTGAAAGACAGGTTTGGGTTAAAGATTTCAATTCTAAAAAGAAATAGTTATCCGTTAGATATTTCAAGAAATATTTTAGCCATCAACATATCTTCTGGAGTGGTAATTTTAATGTTGAATCTGCTCCCTTGTGTTGTAGCTACCTTATATCCACTACTCTCCACAACAGATGCATCATCTGTAAATGCTGGAGAGTATGCTTTTTTATAACACTCCTTAAGTATTGTAGAATCAAACACCTGAGGTGTCTGGACAAACATATAGTTGTCTCTGTTTACGGTTGCAGAACCTACAGGCACTCCGTCTGCATCGTAGATTTTTTCTCTCATGCTCTCTACAGATGGCATAACAGGTATAACACCTGCCACATTCTCTTTTGAGAAATCGTAATTCAGCAGTCCGTCAAGAATCTCACTTGGCACCAAAGGCCTTACCCCATCATGCACAGCCACAACAGCTCCGTCGGGAACATGAACAAGTGCATTCCTTACAGAATGGAACCTTGTTATTCCCCCCTCTACAAGGATATGCTTTATCCATATGTTGTGCTTGAAACAATACTCCCTCCAGTACTCCTTGTATTCAGCTGGCAATGTAAGGATTATGTTAATTTTGTCGGAGAAGCTGGTAAACATCTCCATTGTTCTAAGCAAGATAGGTTTACCTTCCAGTTCAATAAATTGTTTTGCAGTGGGGCCACCCATTCTCCGGCCAACTCCACCGGCTGTTATTATTACATACAAACCTTTATTTTCCATTACCTTTTCTTTGCTTAAAATTCTTTTAGATTGTATGCAAATATAATAAGATTTATCCCTTTTTTTTAGTAATTTTACACCTTTAAATTGCGAATAAATTATTTAAAACATAAACACCGTGAAAGAGATTAAAAGAGCCCTAATTTCTGTTTATTACAAAGACGGATTAGAAGAGATTGTTAAAATCTTAAATGAGAATGGAGTAGAAATTCTTTCTACTGGCGGCACATACGATTTCCTTAAAGGAATGGGAGTTAACGTTAAAACCGTAGAATCTGTTACCGGATATCCATCAATTTTGGGTGGTAGAGTAAAAACTTTGCATCCAAAAGTGTTTGGAGGTATTCTTAACAGAAGAGACCATGGCCAAGACCAGCAAGAGATTGCAGAGTATGAGATTCCTTCCATTGATTTGGTAATTGTTGACCTGTATCCGTTTGAGGAGTATGTTGCAGCAAAGGCATCTCACGAAGATATAATTGAGAAGATAGATATTGGTGGCATTTCTTTGATTAGAGGTGCAGCAAAAAATTATAATGATGTTGTTATAATTCCATCTAAAGACTCTTACCAACCACTTTTGGATATTCTAAAAGAGAATGGTTGCAAAACAACTCTTGAGCAAAGAGAATATTTTGCAGCTCGAGCATTCCTTGT
>JAFYMJ010000165.1 GCA_017556665.1 Bacteroidales bacterium | reverse complement strand
AGGGGAACCTTGCAGAAACCGGAATTAAGGAGGCTACAATACAGAAAATTAAGCAGTTTGTGGCATCAATTGAGCAGACCAGGGAACATATGCATATAACTGATGCATATGCACTTGCGTTGGAGGTGGATAACAAGTTTGGTATTTTGAATACTATGAAGCTGGATACCTCAATAGAGGGCCAGGGAAGAGTTGAGAATGTTGAGGAATTGTTCAATTCCATTAAGGAGTTTGTTGAGGATGGTGAGGCAGAATATGCTAAAATGGCGGATGATGAAACAGATGTACTTATTGTTACATTAGATTTGTACCTTGAAAATGTCTCATTGTTGAGTGATTTGGACAGTAATGATAAGGAAGAGGATTTTAATAAAGTTACCCTTATGACAGTCCATTCATCAAAAGGTTTGGAATTCCCTTATGTGTACATTGTGGGATGTGAAGAGAATCTGTTTCCGTCGGGAGGAGTAGGAGTAGCTGTAACAGAGGAGGATATAGAAGAGGAGCGGAGATTGTTCTATGTGGCTGTTACAAGGGCCCAAAAAACAGTAAAGCTCTCTTTTGCCAATTCCAGAATAAAATGGGGTACCCATGTGAGCAATAAGCCAAGCAGATTTGTTAAGGAGATAGACAAAGAGTATATAAAGAATCCTTTGACCAATTTTGAAGAGGAATTAAGGACCAAATCAGAAACTCCTTTATTCAGCGGCAGACCTCAAATAAATATGCAAAGACAGTCCATTGTCCGTACCACAGTGCAAAGGACTCCGGACCCAAATTTTGTTGCAGATTCCCCAAATAAGGTTGAGGCTGGACAAACAATTGAGCATGAGAAATTTGGAATAGGATATGTTGTATCTGTAGAGGGAGATCTTACAAACAAGAAGGCTATTGTAGATTTTAAAAATGGTGGAAGAAAAACTCTTCTGCTAAAATTTGCAAAAGTAAGAATTGTAAGATAGATACATTTTGTTTTTTTGTCAACACTTTCTTTTTGTAGCACACTACATTTGAAATACAATTTAAAATGTAGAGAGATATGAAGAGAAGTGTTTTTATTTTATTGGCATTGGGGCTGTTTTATGTTACATCCTGTGATTTATTGGGCCCATCTGCAAAAGGTAAGGGGGAGTTGAGTTTTAGTCTTACCCAAAATCCAGAACTGTTTCTCAATGAGGGTACATTTATAAAGAGCAACCCCTCTTATGGAGATACAAACAGTTATATACTTACTATCAGGTCTGTAGAAGGGGACCAGCTTTACAGTGGAACATATGGCAACAAGCCGGCTACATTTGTTGTAGATGCAGGGTCGTATGACATATCGTTGTATTCAAGAAAACCTAACGGACCAATGTTCAATTCCCCAATCTGGGGAGATTCCTTAACTGTAGTAATAAATTCAGATGAGCAGGTAAGGGTAAATTTCAGATGTACTCAGGTAAATACCGGTATAAGGCTAAGTTTTACAGATGAGTTCAAGAAAAGGTTTCCTGGTAGAGGAGTGGGTATCCTTCAGGATAACAAAAAGGTAGATTACACATATCTGGAGAGCAGGTTTGCTTATGTAATGCCAAGATTCTTTGCTGTAACTTACACATATTCAGATAAGGATACAATCCTTTTGCACAAGAAGTTTGAAGGGGGACAAATGATAACCATGAATCTTAACTACAATCAGAATCCTGCCTCATCGTCAAACTTTACTGTTAGTGTGGATACAGCAAGAGTATGGGTTAGTGATAAATACAATGTTGGTGCCTCTGTTCCCGACGGGTGTTATACCATTCCTCAGGCAAAGGAAATGATGGGGACAGATGAGCTTATTCCAATTTTTGGGTACATCTATGGAGGAGATCCAAGCACAACAGCGTTCAGAATAGCACCCCCTTTTACAAG
The DNA here is from genome assembly GCA_017556665.1 of Bacteroidales bacterium. GTDB lineage: Bacteria > Bacteroidota > Bacteroidia > Bacteroidales > UBA932 > Egerieousia. The sequence continues at coordinate 559 of JAFYMJ010000165.1, read as the reverse complement.
CAAGTCTTCTCTTGTTATTGCTCCAAATATGATGGTAACCAACAGAGATGATTGTTTTGTTGTTGAGTTGCCTAGCGGAAAAATAAGAGAAGGGCTTAACCTTGTGGATAAGCCCTATATCTTAGGGAGAGCAGTTGTTGTTACCGGTAAGGTGGTTGAAGCTTATTATGGTTACCCAGGAGTAAAGGGGACAAAAAGCTATATGTTGCTGTAATTATTTCCTTACTTTCTTAAAGTAGAAAATGGCAGCACAAATTAATGTAGCAGCGGCTCCTCCTATCATTCCAATTTCCTGACTCATATGAAGTCCACCTTGTTTGTTTGGTGCAACAAGGAGATAGCATACACTTACATATGTTATGAATACAGCAGGTATAGACATAACAAGGTGGTTCTTCTTTACACTTACAAGATAAACAGCGCAGGCCCATAAAGTAGTGGCTGCAAGAAGTTGGTTTGTTATCCCCACATATGTCCATAGGACAGAGAAATCTATTGTACAGCTTAAGAATGCAATAAGGAAGATTGGAATACAGACAAGGATTCTGTTCTTAATGCT
>JAFYMJ010000164.1 GCA_017556665.1 Bacteroidales bacterium | reverse complement strand
GTAAAGAGGCTAAGCTGTACTCTTGCGGTAAAGCGGCTGTGAATATGAAAATAAGAATTGACTCAGGTGATCCCCAGAATATCCCTGGAGAGATTCAGGTAAGTGGTCCAAACGTAATGTTGGGTTACTATAAGAATGAGCAGGCAACATCGGAGGTCTTTACCGATGACGGATGGCTTAAGACAGGAGATATGGGTGTAATTGACAGTGAAGGATTTTTGTTCATTAAAGGAAGATGCAAGAGTATGATTCTGGGCCCTTCTGGACAAAACATTTACCCAGAAGAGATTGAGTCTGCAATAAACAATATCCAGTATGTGGTAGAGTCATTGGTAATTGATGAGGGTGGAAAATTGATAGCTTTAATCTACCCAGACCTAGAGAATGCTACAGCTGCAGGTGTGTCTCAAGAAGAGGTTGAGAAAATTATAAAAGAGGGATTGGACGCCGTAAATGTGGATCAGCCTAACTACTCAAAAGTAGCTGATTACAGATTGGTTCCAGAGGAGTTTGAGAAGACACCTAAGAGAAGTATTAAACGTTATATGTACCAAAAATAGTGGAGACAATGGAGTCTAAACAGAGGCAGTTTGACAAGAGTTATCTTAAGATGGCCGGTATATGGGCAGCCAACTCGTATTGCAACAGAAGGCAGGTAGGTGCTTTAATAGTTAAGGACAGAAGCATTATATCTGACGGGTATAATGGAACGCCATGTGGATTCGAAAATGTGTGTGAGGATGAAAATGGGTGTACCAAACCATATGTACTGCATGCAGAGGCGAATGCAATTACAAAAATGGCCAAATCAAACAACAGCAGTAATGGTGCAACTTTGTATGTAACCGCAGCCCCTTGTTTGGAGTGTTCAAAACTTATTATCCAATCTGGCATATCAAGGGTTGTATACCGTGATGCATATAGGCTGACCGATGGCATTGAGCTGTTGGTTAGAGCAGGTGTAGAGGTAGAACAGATATCGGCAGAGGAATTGTAATCAGTCAGACAGAAGATGCAAGAACAGCAAAATAATGGAATGGGTAAATTCCTCAAACTGGTAGCATGGGGTGTTGTTATAGTTGCAGCTGTAAATGTTTTTTCAACTCGGAACAATGCACCCAAAAAGGAGTTGGATGTAAATTCAGGAAACTGGACCAAGCTCTCTTTAATACTGCAACAAATAGACAGGAACTATGTGGACAGTATAGATCACAAAGATTACATAGAGAAGATTCTTCCAAATATTATGTCATCTTTGGATCCACATTCAAGTTACCTTCCACCAGTTGAGCTGGAGGAGGCAGATGCCTCTTTGGAAGGAAATTTTGGAGGTATTGGTGTTCAGTTTAATGTCCCAAATGATACTGCTACAATTATAAGTGTTATCCCTGGAGGTCCATCTGAAAAGGTTGGAATTTTATCGGGAGACAAAATAATTAAAGTAGATGGAAAAGTTGTTGCAGGAGTAAAGATAAATCAGGATTCCTTGGTAAAATCTCTAAAAGGAGAGGAGGGGACAATTGTAAAAGTGGAGATTAAACGTGATGATGTGGATGATATCCTTTCTTTCTCTATAGAGAGGGGAAAGATTCCGGTAAAAAGCATTGATGTGGCAATGATGATGAATGATTCATTGGCCTATGTAAAATTGTCAAAGTTTACCAAATCAAGTTATAAGGAATTCCTTGAGTCTGTTGTTCCTCTAAAGGAGCAGGGGATGAAACATATGGTTTTTGATTTAAGAGGTAACACTGGTGGATACCTGGATCAGGCCTTGTTGCTTTCCAATGAATTTTTGCAAAAAGAGCAGCTGATTGTGTATATGAAAGGTGCCCATAGGAAGAAAGAGGAATTTTTTGCAGATGGCACCGGAAAGTTGATTGATGTAAATTTGTATGTGCTTATAGATGAAACATCTGCATCGTCAAGTGAGATTTTTGCAGGTGCAATTCAAGATAATGACAGAGGGACCATTTTTGGAAGAAGGTCATATGGTAAGGGGCTGGTTCAGGAACCTATTTACTTTACAGACAAGTCAGGTATAAGGCTTACAGTTGCAAGGTTCTACACCCCAACAGGGCGTTGTATCCAGAAACCATATTCAGAAGATTATAAATATGACATATATGAGAGGTACCGTCATGGAGAGATGATTGCAGCGGACAGCATAAGAGTTAATGATTCCCTTAAGTATGTTACCCCAAAAGGGAAGGTTGTGTATGGAGGTGGTGGTATTATTCCCGATGAATTTGTCCCTATAGATACCGTAGGTGTAACAGATTTCCTTATAAAATGCAACAGAAAAAGCCTTGCCATAAAATATAGCAATGAACTGGCAAGGGAGCTCAGGTCTGAACTTAGGGAGGTGAAGACATTCCAGCAGTACAACAAACTGATAAGTGGGGTTGATATAAAGGGAGGATTCCTGAATTATGCCAGGGAAAATGGAGTTGTTCCAAGGTCTGGTGAGTGGAAAATATCTGAGCAGGTAATAATTATGCAGATAAAGGCTTTGGTGGGAAGATATACAATATTGGATGACAATGCTTTTTATCCATACATTCTGGAGATTGACAATGTAATGGATAGGGTAAAAGAGGTAATTAACACTTAAGTGATTGTGATATGGCAGTATTGCGTATAGAACTTGAAAAAAAAGAAAAAGAGAGAACCTTAAACTTAACTAATGTAAACATTATGAAACAACTTATTGGTATGGCCGCAGACCATGCAGGTTTTAGCTTGAAGGAAGAATTGAAACCTATGCTTATGCAAATGGGTTATGAAATTAAAGATTTTGGAACACATTCAGAGGAGAGTATGGATTATCCAGATGTAGCTCATCCTTTGGCAGAGGCGGTAGAAAATGGTGATGTTGCATTTGGTATTGCAATGTGTGGTAGCGCTAATGGTATTTCAATGGCGTTGAACAAACATCAAGGTGTTAGAGCTGCCATTTGCTGGAAACCAGAGTTGGCAACACTTGCAAGACAACACAACGATGCCAATATATTGTCTATGCCTGCACGCTTTATTTCTGTAGAAGAGGCAAAAGAGATTGTAAAAGCATATTGTCAAGCAAGCTTTGAGGGTGGCAGACATCTTAGAAGAGTAGAGAAGATTGCTTGTAAGTAGTTGTATGGGGGATAGTTTGTATATTGTACACAAGAATAATATTGCACCGCTTTTGGATAATATTGACAGTTATCCAGGCGGTGTGGTTATCCCATTGGATAAACCTTACAAATGGACTTCTGCAGATGCAGTAAGAAAAATCAAGTTTTTATCGCAGAGATATTTTCATAAAAAGAACATCAAAGTTGGTCATGCCGGAACATTGGATCCTTTGGCAACCGGCATTCTGCTTATATGTCTTGGAAAAGCAACAAAACAGGCAGAAGCTCTGCAGGCTCAGCAGAAAGAGTATATTGCAGAAATTGAACTTGGAGCTACAACCCCGTGCTTTGATATGGAAAAGGAGATTGACCAAAGATATCCTTTTGAGCACATAACAAGGGAAATGGTAGACCAGACCATTGCAAAGTTTGTTGGTGAGCAAGATCAGATTCCTCCCATCTTTTCGGCTAAACTTGTAGATGGGACAAGGGCGTATGAGATAGCAAGGGCTGGAGAGCAAGTTGAAATGAAACCATCAAGAATAACAATCTACAGTATAGAGGTGGTTGAGTTTGAACTTCCAAGACTTGTTATAAAGATAAGTTGCAGTAAAGGTACCTATATAAGATCTCTGGCAAGGGACATTGGCTTTGCATTGGGAAGTGGTGGATATCTTACCGGGTTAACAAGAACAGCGTCCGGTGGATTCCATATAAAGGATGCTTTAAAGATTGAAGATATAGATGTTTTAATAAAAGTGAATAAAAAATAAGGAATTTGAAACATTCCTTATTTTTTTTCGTATAATATTTGATTTTGATTATTTTTAACTACACATATAATGAAATTATCTCAATTTAATTTTCCTATTACAGCAGAGCAAATTGCAAAATACCCTGCAAGATTCAGAGATGAGTCCAGAATGTTGGTGCTTCATAAAGATACTGGCGAGATAGAGCACAAACAGTTTAAGGATATTATAAACTATATGTCAGAGGGGGATACTTTTGTCTTTAATGATACCAAAGTAATTCCAGCCAGACTATATGGAAATAAAGAGAAAACAGGTGCAGAGATTGAGGTCTTTTTGCTTAGAGAGCTTAATAAGGAGCAACGCCTTTGGGATGTATTGGTAGATCCTGCAAGGAAAATAAGAATTGGCAACAAACTTTATTTTGGAGAGGATGATTCTTTGGTTGCAGAGGTTATTGACAATACAACATCAAGAGGAAGAACATTAAGATTCTTGTATGATGGAAGCTATGAGGAGTTCAAGTCTACTTTGTTTGGCGTTGGTGACATTCCAATTCCAAAATGGATTAGAGTAAAACCAGAGGAGATAGATCATGAAAGATTCCATACAATCTATGCTAAAAATGAAGGAGCTGTATCTACCCCAGCTGCAGGTCTTCACTTTAGTAGAGAGTTGTTCAAGAGAATGGAGATTAGAGATGTAAACTGTGCATATCTTACACTTCATATGGGTTTGGGCCATTTTAGGACAGTTGATGTAGAGGATTTGTCAAAGCATAAAATGGATTCTGAGCAAATGATCATTTCTGAGCAGACAGCAGATATGATTAATGCTACAAAGGCTGCCGGAAAGAAGGTGTTTGCTGTTGGTATTACAGTAGTGAGAGCTTTGGAAACACCAGTTACAACTAAGGATGAGGTTAAACCATACAATGGATGGACCAATAAATTCATTTTCCCTCCATATAAATTCTCTATTCCAGATGCTTTGATTACAAACTTCCACATGCCATTGTCTACAATGTTAATGTCTGTTGCTGCATTTGGAGGTTTTGATAATGTGATGAATGCATACAAAGTTGCATTGGAAGAGGGGTACTCGTTTGGAACATATGGAGATGCAATGTTAATTATCTGATCTTAAAAACAGAAAATCTTTTTTAGAACAAAGAAATTTTGTTGATATTGCAATAATGACGGCTACTAAGATTTTATTTTAGTGCCGTCATTTATTTTTTTATGGAGAGAGATAAGGTTGTTGAGTGTGCTTTTGCAAAGGCTTTTCTGCATAGGAACAGATTGGCAAATGTGTTATTGGACAAATATTCGTCGGCTGAGGAGATATATTCCCTCCCGACAACAGATTTGTATGAGGAGGTTGGGGAGGATTTTGCCAAAAAGATTTTCTCTGCAGATAATCTAAAATGGGCGGAGAGAGAGGTTAAATGGGCTGAGTCAAAAGGGGTGGAACTTCTTTTTAGGGGAGATGATGGGTACCCTGAACTTTTGTGTGAGTGTAATGATGCTCCTGTTATGCTTTTTTATAAAGGATGTGCAAATCTGAACAATAGAAAAGTTCTTTCTATTGTTGGAACAAGGTTGGCGTCGGGATACGGAAAAGAGTGTTGCGTTAAAATTATAGAGGGTATAGCCAAATATAGTCCACTGATTGTTAGTGGGTTGGCATATGGGATAGATATATCTGCGCATAGAGCTGCCATGCACAATTGTGTAGATACTGTTGCTGTATTGCCTAACGGTTTGGATAGGATTTATCCTGCAAGGCACAGGAATGATGCTGCAGATATGGTTGAAAGAGGAGGTGTACTTACTGAATTTCCCAGAGGAGTAGAGCCCCTTAAATATAATTTTATAAAAAGGAACAGGATAATTGCAGGAATGTCGCACGGAACAGTGATTGTAGAGAGTAGGGTTAAAGGTGGAGCAATGACAACAGTTGAGTTTGCATCAATTTACAACAGGGAGATATTTGCTGTTCCGGGAAGGGTTTCAGATTCCAATTCATACGGGTGTAATTACTTGATATCAAAGAATGTTGCCAATATTTATCTATGTGATACCACTATACCTTTAACATTGGGATGGGATAGTGAATGTGGTAGTGGTGTGGGACTGCAACCCGATTTATTTTCTGGTGATGTTAATCATAAGGAAAAATTATTATTAACTTTAAGGGTTCTAAAGAGTGCAACAATTGACCTGCTTGCTTGCAGGACAGGCTTTGAATGGGGGCAGTTGAGTGTGTTGCTCTTGGAACTGGAACTTGAGGGGTTAATTGTGCAGAATAACAATCAGGAGTATCAGTTGAGGTAATGATGAAATTTATAGATACACATACACATCTTTATGATGAAGCTTTTGACGGAGATCTGGATGAGGTAATTTTAAAAATTAAAGAATCTGGAGTGGTAAAATGTCTTTTCCCGGGTATAGACAAGTCAACTTATGAGAGGCAAAGCAGATGTGCAGAAAAGTATAAAGGGTTTGTATATGAGGCTATGGGATTGCATCCTACTTCTGTTGGTGAAAACTGGAAAGATGAACTTGATTTTGTTTTTTCATGCTTTAAGAGTAAAAAATATATAGCAGTTGGAGAGATTGGCCTTGACGGTTATTGGAGTAAGGATTTTATGACTGAGCAGAAGATTGTCTTTGCTGAGCAGCTCAAACTGGCCAAAAAGTTGGATCTTCCGGTAATTATTCATTTGAGAGAGGCTACTGATGCTTTATTTGAAGTGTTTGATTCATTTAAAAGAGAGGATTTGCCTTGTGGAGTTTTCCATGCTTTTAGTGGAAGCTATCAGATGTATGAGAGGTTGAGCAAATATGGTAACTTTATGTTTGGAATAGGTGGTGTGGTAACATACAAGAAGGCAGGGGTGGCAGAGAGTATTGTGAATATACCATTGGACAAACTTTTGCTGGAAACAGATTCTCCATATCTTACTCCGGTGCCAAACAGAGGAAAAAGGAATGATTCTTCCAATTTGGTATATATAGCGGAAAAAATTGCCCAGGTTAAGGGGTTGTCGGTTGAAGAGGTAGCTGAGGCTACATATGAAAATGCATGTAGATTATTTGGATTATAGCATATAGAATATGAACAGGTCTATTCTTTTGATTTATACAGGTGGTACTATTGGAATGAAGCAAGATACAGAGACTCTTGCATTAAAACCATTCAATTTTAATCAGATAACAGAAGAGGTCCCTGAACTTAAGAAGTTTGGTTACAAGATAGATACAATATCTTTTGACCCTGTTATTGACTCGTCTGATGTAGTGCCATCCTTTTGGGTTAGGCTGGTTGAGCTGATTAATGAGAATTATAAAAAATACGATGGCTTTGTTGTTCTGCACGGAACAGATACAATGTCATATACCGCTTCTGTTCTCTCATTTATGCTGGAAGATCTTGAAAAACCGGTTGTCTTAACTGGAAGCCAGTTGCCAATAGGTATGTTAAGGACAGATGGAAAAGAGAATCTGATTTCCTCAATAGAGATTGCTGCAGCTGCAGATTCAAATGGCAGACCTATGGTCCCGGAGGTATGTGTATACTTTAAGACAATGCTTTTTAGAGGAAACAGGACCACTAAATATAATGCAGAAAACTTTAGGGCATTCAGATCTGCAAACTATCCAATTTTGGCAGATGTTGGAATTCATATAAAATATAACCCAAGTGTTATATCTTATCCAAAGGAGTGGGGAAAGGAGCTCAAAATTAACACAGCGTTGGATACAAATGTAGCAATCTTAAAGATATTTCCTGGTATTCAGCCTTATGTACTGGATGCAGTTTTGGGTGTGAAGGGATTAAGGGCTGTTATTCTTGAGACATTTGGAAGTGGAAACGCACCAACATCTGATTGGTTTATAGAGAGGATTAAAAAGGCTGTAAATGATGGCCTTATTGTAATGAATGTTACCCAGTGCCATGCAGGAAAAGTTAATATGGATGCTTATGCAACGGGAATAGCCCTTAAAAAGGAGGGTGTTGTTGGGGGCTTTGACATAACAACTGAATCTGCTTTGGCAAAGCTGTTTTATTTGTTGGGTAAACATTCTGATATTGATGATGTAAAGAGAGAGCTGGTATCAAACTTAAGGGGAGAGATATCAATTTAGTTTAATTTATTGTGGAATTTTAAAAATAAATGACTAAATTGCGCACGATTTTACTGTTAAAATGCAAGTAAAACTATTTTATAACTATTTAAATACATTGTTTAATTCATTTAATTACTTAAAAAAATTATGAAAAAATTTTTCATGTTTTTAGCAGTTATCGGCCTTATCGCTGTTGCTGCTGATTTTACTCCTGCTGTTGCACAAGAAATGACAGCTCAAGAGCTTCTTTCAGGTGGTGGTGCTGATGTTCCAGTTTACCAACAAATCAAAGCTAAATTCATCGAGGGTGGTGTTGAGTTCATGGCTCTTGTTGTTATCTGTTTGATTTTAGGTCTTGCTCTTTGTATTGAGAGAATTATTTACCTTAACCTTTCTACTACTAACACTAAAAAATTGTTGGCTAAAGTAGAGGAGGCTTTAAATAACGGTGGTGTTGAGGCTGCTAAAGAGGTTTGCCGTAACACTCGTGGTCCAGTTGCTGCTATTTTCTATCAAGGTCTAGATAGAGCTGAGCAAGGTCTTGACGCTGTTGAGAAATCAGTTGTTTCTTACGGTGGTGTACAAGCAGCTCAACTAGAGAGCGGTCTTTCTTGGATTTCACTATTCATTGGTGTTGCTCCTAACCTTGGTTTCTTGGGTACAGTTATCGGTATGATTCAAGCTTTCGACGCTATCCAAGCAGCTGGTGATATTTCTCCAACCGTTGTTGCAGGTGGTATGAAAGTTGCGTTGATCACTACAGTAGGTGGTTTGGTTGTAGCAGTTATTCTTCAATTCTTCTATAACTACATCGTTTCTAAAGTTGACTCTATCATCGTTGATATGGAGGATGCTTCAGTTTCTCTAGTTGATCTATTAGTAAAAGCAAAAAAATAATAAAAAATGAAATTAGTTAAATATTTATTATATTTACTACTAGCAGTTTCTGTAGTCGTTATCTTCATGTTCTTCTCGAATACAGAGTCTGATAGCATGGTAAGCCTAATCTTAAACTGGACATATGTTCTTTTTGCTGTATCTATCATAGCAATTGCAGTGCTTCCATTCTTCTATAGCAGTGGAAAAGGTGCTAAGGGAACTATCATTAAGGTTGGTTTGTTTGCTCTAGTAGTATTGATTTCGTACCTATGCTCTTCAAGTGCAGAGGTGCCTACTTCAGTACAAGTTACTGAGGGCCATTTGAAATTTACTGACGGCATGATGCTTTGTACATCTATTTTAATGGCTGTAGCTATTGTTGTTATTGCTTGTGGTAAATTAATTAGTAAAATGTATAATCGTTAAGAAAGATAGATATGGCAAAACCATTTCCCGCGCTGAATTCTACATCATCTGCAGATATCGCGTTTATCTTGTTGATCTTCTTCTTGGTGGCGACTACCATGGATACCGATAAAGGTATTGCTAGACGTTTGCCTCCTATGCCTGATAAAGATCAACAATTACAAGATGTTAAGGTGAACCGTAGAAATATCGTTGTGGTTAGAATTAACTCACAAGATAGAATTCTGGCTGGTGGTGAACCTATGGATATTACTCAAGTTAAAGATAAAATCGTAGAGTTTATTACCAACCCAACAAATAGTGAGTCTCTTCCAGAGAAAGAGATGAAAGATATTCAAGGTTTTGGCCAATATCCTGTTTCTAAAGGCGTAGTTTCTTTGCAAAATGACCGCGGTACAAGTTACGCTGCTTACTTGAAAGTTCAAAATGAGCTAGTGAGAGCGTTCAACGAGATTCGTGATAACTTTGCAATGGCAAATTGGAGCAAAAAGTACTCAGAGTTAGATGAGGAGCAACAACGCATTGTTAGAGATGCTATTCCTCAATCTATTTCAGAGGCTGAGCCTAAAGAGGTAAAGAAAAGAAGATAAAAGATAGGAGATAGATAATATGTCAAAATTCAGTAAAAAAGGTAAAGGCGGCGTTCCTGCTATTACAGCAGCGTCATTGTCAGATATCGTCTTCATGCTTTTGTTCTTCTTCATGGTAACAACTTCTATGCGCCAAACAGAGGCAATGGTAATGGTTAAGGTACCAGAGGCAACTGAGACAGCAAAACTTGATAGAAAAGACTTGGCTTCTTATATCAATGTAGGTACTCCAGTTAAAAGCAAACAAGCGGAGTATGGTACAGATGCTCGTATTCAGTTGAACGATTCATTCAAAACTGAGAAAGATATTAGAGACTTTATTGCAGCTGAGCGTGAGGCCATGAGTGAGGCTGACAGAAGCTTGATGCAAGTTGTTCTAAAAGCAGATGAGAATGTTCGTATGGGTATTATATCTGATATCAAACAAGAGTTGAGACGTTGTTCTGCTCTAAAAGTTATGTACTCTGCTAGAACAGTAGATGCAGTTAAATAATTTAGAGTAAGTTATATTAAAAAAGGGGTGGTTTTTCCATCCCTTTTTTTGTCTCTTATGCATAGAGATTTTAAGATTTTACTATCTTTGATATTTAATTAAAAATGGTATAATCTTAATACATTATGAAGAGAGTTATAAAATTTGTTATCCCAATTCTAGTTGCATTTGTTATTGCATCTTGCTGCAGTTCAAATAAACAAGCCAAGTATGTATTCTATTTTATTGGTGACGGTATGGGTTTTTCCCATATTGCTGTAACAGAAGGGTATAAATCTATTCTAAATGGTGAGAAGAAGAGCGAGCCTCTTTTATTTACCCAATTCCCTGTAATGGGAATGGCTACATCTTATTCTGCAAGTAACATTATTACATGTTCATCTGCTGCAGGTACAGCCCTTTCTACCGGATTCAAGACAAATAATGGAATGTTGGGCGTTGCTCCAGATTCATCTTCATTGGAGGCTATTTCATACAAAATTCATAAGGCTGGTTATAAAGTTGGCATTATGTCAAGTGTTACTATTGATCATGCAACACCAGGTGCATTCTATGCCAATTCAGTAAAAAGGAGTGATTATTATGGTATAGCAAAGCAGTTGTGTGAGAGTAATTTTGAGTTCTTTGGTGGTGGCGGATACCAAGGTGCCACACAAAGTATCAACAAGAAGTTTCCATTAGATTCAATTACAACTGCTGCCGGATATAATATTGCATACGGTTT
>JAFYMJ010000163.1 GCA_017556665.1 Bacteroidales bacterium | reverse complement strand
CCCTTAAGTTATATCTCTTTATGAGCATTTCAGAAATTCTATGAAGTTTCTCTGGAACACCCTGCGAAGCTTTAAGTTTATACTGAATCCAGTCAACCTCTTTCTCAAAGCCAAGCTCTTCCATTGCAGAAACATAATATGGATGATTGTAAAGACAGTTTGTTGGAGGTGTGTTTTCAAAACCCTCAACCAACATTCCTTGCCTTCCCAATGTATTGTATGCCAATGGACCATGCATCTGCTCCATCCCCTGCTCTTTTCCCCACTTTTGTGCTGCATCAAGCAAAGCTTTTGCTATGTTAACATCATCTTCAAAGTCAAACCACCCAAAACGCAATCTCTTGGCATTGTAATACTCATTGTATCTTGGATTGATTATAGCCTGAATACGTCCAACAACCTTATCACCCTTATAGGCCAAAAAAAGTTTTCTCTTGCAATATTTTAATGCAGGATCATTCTTTAGAGAACTTTTCTGGTCCAGATCCAATGTAGGCACATATACTTCACAATTTTTGTAAAGTTTGTTTTGGAACTGATAAAAGATCTTAAATTCCTTATTATTACTTACTTCCTTAACAATTACTTGCATTCTGTTTCCCTTTCACTTTACACTTTGTCACAAAGCAAAATTAGCCTACAAAGTTAGGCATTTTTATCTAATTATCAATATCACTCTTTATAAGATATTCAAGTGCAGCCTGTGCACAAGCACATCCAAAAACCGCAGGCAAATAAGAGATTGTACCAACCTGGCTTTTCTTGTTTCTCTCCTCCATTGGAACAATGGCATCTTTGTTTGGCAACTCCTCAGAAAATACAACTTTAAATCCTTTGCTTATACCCTCTTTTCTCAATTTCTTTCTAAGCATATAAGCCAACGGGCAATTATACGATTTTGCGATATCTGCAATTCTTATCTTGGTTACATCCATCTTGGCACCAGATCCCATTGAAGATACAAACGGAATTTTTGCATTATAGCAATATTTTATAAGAGAAATTTTTGGAGCCAGAGTATCTATTGCATCAACCACATAATCCAGTTTACCAAAACCGGCAAACAATTCATCTATATTCTCTGGTTCCAGATACTGGTCAACAAGTGTAAGATTGATATTCGCATTTATATCTTTTAGTCTGTCTGCCAATACATTACACTTAAGTTTACCTATGGTGCTGTCCAAAGCTATAAGCTGTCTGTTCTTGTTGCTCTCATTTACAATATCGCTATCAAGCAAAATAAGGTTACCAACACCTGCCCTGCACAGCATTTCTGCAGTATAGGCACCTACTCCACCCAAACCTACTACAAGAATCCTCTTGTCCTTTAATCCATTTACCCCCTCTTCTCCCAACAGGATAGCTGTTCTTTCTTGCCAAATTTCCATACTATTTTTCCAGACTTTTTGCCTCGTTCCAAATTTCGTCCATCTGCTCAAGGGTCATATCTTTAAGATTTCTTCCTGCCCTGATTGTCTTCTCCTCAAGATAAGTAAAACGTCTTCTGAATTTCTTGCAAGTAGATTCCAAAGCTGTATCGGGATTAAGATCATATAATCTTGCCGCATTTATTATTGAGAAAAGCAAATCTCCCAACTCATTCTCTGCCAAATGTTTATATTTCTCCTCCCCGATAACTTCCTTCTGCTTTCCAAGAGCTGTTATCTCTGCTTCAAACTCTGCAATCTCCTCTTTAACCTTATCCCACACCTGCTCCTTTTCTGTCCAGTCAAAACCTACAGCCCTTGCCTTGTCCTGCATTCTGTAAGCCTTGATAATTGCAGGCATACTCTCTGGAACACCGCTTAGAACTCTTTTGTTTCCATCCTTTTCTGCAGTCTTAAGCTGTTCCCAATTTCTTACAACCTGCTCAGCATCACTCACCTCTGTTGTTCCAAACACATGCGGATGCCTGTAGATAAGTTTGTTGCACATTCTGTCCATTACATCGGTAATGTCAAACTTACCCTGCTCGCTACCCATTTTTGCATAAAAGACAACATGCAGCAACAAATCTCCAAGCTCTTTGGAAACCTCCTGCAAATCATTATTCATAAGAGCATCACTCAGCTCATATGTCTCCTCTATTGTCTGCGGACGCAAACTCTCAAAAGTCTGTTTTCTATCCCATGGACACTCTTCCCTTAATCTGTCCATTATATCAAGGACCCTCTCAAAAGCCGCAAGCTCTTTGCTTCTATCTTTTTTCATATATAACTGTTGTACTAAAAGAATCTTATTATTACTTCTGCATTTACATCTATACTCTCAACTTTAGAGAAATTTCCATTGTTAATGGCAAACTCCAGCCATCCGGCAGAATTGAATACCGCTATATTCTCTCCAATTTGAACATCTGAATAGGTATTGTGTATTGAGTGAAGGTTCAGATATGGTCCTTGAACATAAATTGTATACTGCGGCTCACCATCATGTTTCTGCCCCCATACTGAATACCACCTCACAAAGGTATCTTTGGAAATGTTTGTAATGGCATTGCCATATGAATCAATATACATTACCTTACCTATAATCTTATCCTCCATTATGGTTGGATATACTCCCCCAATAGTCTTTATATCACACTCCTTAAGGGTGTTTGCCACATCTCCCCTACAAATCAGCTCTATTGCATATACATATTGGTCGCAGGCCATATAGGTTGAATATTCGTCGGGAAGAGGAAGTACATAGGCCTTTGCAAGCCCTTCACTTAAAATTTTTGAACCAAAAATATGGGAAAAACGGCCATCATTCTTTGAAATTATCCAGTGCCCATTATAATAAACCACAATGTTTGGCACCTCAACAGACGGCTCACTGTTTACCGCCAGAATATGAATTGAGCCTATAGGAAAACTTTTGAACGAATTCTTTAGAATAAAGCACCCCTGCTGAATGTCAAACGGAGTAATGGACATTGTAAGAGGCTAAATAACAACACCTTTAAGCTCATCCGACGAACTGGAAAACAACGAGTACACCCTCCCCTTTAACACAGGAAGGTAGTAATCTTTATTGTTCCAATCGCTTATGACAGTAATTATAGGCATACAAACTTCAAAGATACAACAAAGAAACCAAATGTACTATTTTACAATATCAAAGAGGTAAAATTTCTATTATACACTTTTATTATTTATATTTGTATGATTCTTGTATCCAGAAAATTTTTAATTAATAATAAAACACAATAATGTACACTAAAATTAACTACATTACTCCAGAAGAGGCTGTTAAATGCGTTCATTCAGGAGATCACATTCACTTTAGCAGTGTTGCAAGTTCACCAAGAGTTCTAATTGATGCTCTATGTAAAAGAGGTGACGCTGGAGAGTTGAGAGATGTTAAAATCCACCACCTTCACACAGAGGGAGAAGCTAAATATACAGATCCAAAGTATGAGGGTATCTTCTTCCACCAAGCATTCTTTGTAGGAGGTAACGTAAGACAAAGCGTACAAGCCGGTTACGCAGACTACATTCCAGTTTTCCTTAACGAGACTCAAAAATTGTACAGAACAGGTATCCTTCCTTGTGATGTTGCAATGATTCAAGTTTCTCCTCCCGACAAACATGGTTACGTTTCATTAGGTACATCTGTAGATGCAACCTTGGCAGCCATTGAGTGTGCAAGAGAGGTTATTGCTGTTGTTAACAAATATGTTCCAAGAGCATTTGGTGATGCATTGATTCCTGCAAGCCTAATTCACCACTTTGTCCAACACGATGAGCCGCTTATGCCAGCTCACTTTACAGAGCCAAATCCAATTGAGATTCAAATTGGTAAAAACTGTGCTTCATTAATTGAGGACGGAGCAACTCTACAAATGGGTATTGGTGCTATTCCTAACGCAGTGTTGGCACAATTAAGATATCACAAAAACCTTGGTATCCACACAGAGATGTTCGCAGACGGTGTTCTTCCTCTAGTTGAGAGAGGTGTTATCAACGGTTCATGCAAAGTAACAGACAAAGGTAAAATTGTATCTACATTCCTAATGGGTTCACAAAATGTTTACGATTTTATTGATGATAACCCTATGGTTAAAATGATGGATGTAAAATACACCAACAATCCATACGTTATTGCAAAGAACCCTAAAGCAACTGCAATCAACTCTGCCCTTCAAATTGATATCACAGGTCAGATTTGTGCAGACTCACTTGGTACAAAACTTTACTCAGGTGTAGGTGGACAGGTTAACTTTATCTTTGGTGCTTCAATGTCAGAGGGAGGTAAAGCTATTGTGGCTATGCCTTCTATGACAAACAAAGGAGTTAGTAAGATTGTCCCTACTCTTACTCCTGGAGCCGGTGTAGTAACAACAAGAAGCCACGTTCACTGGATTATTACAGAGCATGGTGCTGTTAACCTATATGGCAAATCACTTCAAGAGAGAGCCAAACTTCTAATCAAGATTGCTCATCCAGATGCAAGAGAGGAGTTGGACAAAGCAGCATTTGAAAGATTTGGTTCACACTTCCACTTTGTAAGCCAATACTAACAGTATACAATAACACACTAAAAAGGCAATCCATGTGGATTGTCTTTTTTTATTTAAAAAATTTGGATAAAGGAAACATTTGCTTATATTTGTAATATCATTTTGATATCATTTTAGAAAAACTTATATCAACTTAAATGTTTTATATTATGAAAAACGAGAATTATGTTTACTCAGGCTGGAAAATGAACGGTTTTGTAGCACTGTTCATTAATTTGCTGTTAATTGCCGGTTCAATCTACAACTTTGTACTGCTTGGCAACAGTGAGACTTTTGTTCCTCTATTTCTTATTGCAGCTTTAACATTACTTGTACTATCAATAATTATGTGCTGCGGTTTTATTATGCTGGAACCAAATGAGGCAAGAGTACTGTTGTTCTTTGGAAATTACAAAGGAACATTCTACAACACCGGTTACTGGTGGGTTAACCCATTTATGAGTGCAAAGAAACTTTCATTAAGAGCCAGAAACCTTAATGTTAACCCAATTAAAGTTAACGATAAGGCTGGTAACCCAATTTTAATTGGATTGGTATTGGTATGGAAAATAAAGCAAGATGGAGCATATAAAGCTGTGTTTGAAATTGATTCTCCAGATGTAGTTGCAGGTGCAGCAACAAGCCGTATGAATGTCCTTGAAAACTTTGTTGCAGTGCAAAGTGATTCTGCTCTACGTCAAGTTGCAGGAATGTACGCGTATGATGAGAACTCCAATAACTCGTCGGAAGAGATAACACTTCGCTCAGGTGGAGAAGAAATAAACGAAAAATTAAAAGACGAACTTAATGCAAGACTTTCTATGGCCGGTATTGAGGTTATGGAAGCTCGTTTGAACTATCTTGCATATGCTCCAGAAATTGCAGCAGCAATGCTTCGCCGACAACAAGCAGATGCAATTATCTCTGCAAGAGAGAAAATTGTAGAGGGTGCTGTATCTATGGTAAAAATTGCTCTTGACAGACTTGCTGCAGAAGAAGTTGTTGAGCTGGACCAAGAACGCAAAGCAGCAATGGTGAGCAACTTGCTGGTTGTCCTTTGTGCAGATGAGGCAGCTCAACCGGTTGTAAATACAGGTACACTTCATAACTAATACAAGTACTATGGCGGCAAAAGAATCCAATACAAAAAGCTTTATTCTTAGGATAGATGCTCAGACAATGGATGCCATTGAGAAATGGGCTGCCGATGAGTTCCGCAGTACCAATGGGCAGCTGCAATGGATAATCTCAGAAGCTTTGCGTAAAAGCGGACGCAAGCCTAAGGCTAATGCTAAAGATAAGAAAACAGAGGACAATT
>JAFYMJ010000162.1 GCA_017556665.1 Bacteroidales bacterium | reverse complement strand
TGCTGTACGGATTGCTGTAATATCCTGCAAATTACACCAATGATTATGGCATCAGATGCCAACAATTTAATCCAGAAAAGGAATTTGTGGAAATTCCTTAAAATGGTTCAGGTTCAGAATAGGCCTGTATATAAGATTCTGGCTGGGGTACCAACCTCCGTCATTTGGATTGATATACTTGAAAGAGATACCAATAAGACAATTCAGGTCCTGTCAATATCTGAATTCATAGAACAACTTCACACACTTCCCACCAAAGGGGCAGTCTACAGAATAAATCTGAGAACATATTCTCTTCCCGACGAAGAATATGACATATCCGCAGGGGAGTCTCTATTTACAGCATCCTGCAGGGAGCAGCTTACATTGCAGATTCTCCCATCCATGCTTTTTTACCTCTGCTATCAGAAAGTAAAGGCCAGAGCTCCTAATTTCCTTGAATGCCTGGAAGATATAAAAAAATACAAACTGACCCGCAAGGATATGGAACGTTTGACTCCATACATCAGCGAGTGCAACAAACAACTCATAGACAAACTTTAACCTGAAATTCTGATATTATGGAAAAATTGGATTACTCGGCACCTCAGGTGCAAATTATTGAAATTGAAGTGGAAGCCGGCTTTGCCGTATCACAGCAGGAACCTTCACCATGGGAAGATATGTAGAATTATCAACTAAAAATTTAATCAGTTATGAAAAAATCAATATTGGCTATAATAGGTGCAATAACATTAATAGCATGTGACAAAGAGAACAATATGTTCCTCACTCCAGAAGATACATTTATTGTAAAAGGATACAGCAATATCATTGAAACCAAAACGGCATTCGGTACACCAAGCGATACTGAAATCCCCTACAAATGGACAAAAGATGACTTCATATGGTTGGGCAATAACAAGAGTAACACCATTGCAGAAGACTGTACACTTGCAAACTTCCAGTTTAAAGGCGGTACTGCCATAGTTGGTACAGGACATGTATTTTACAATATGACAGGTGAGGCCAAGACAGCCAAAGTGTTAGCAAACCAGACTGCAGACGGTAACCTTGGCAATGACGGTGACTTTGGCTATGCTGTTCTTGACGAGTACAATTCATTCTACCTTTCACACAAGACATCATATTTGTGGTTCAATACCACAAGCAAAGATGCTGATATGCCAAAACTGCTGTCAATCAGCCTAAAAACAGAAGGTGTTGCTATAGCCGGCGAAAGAGTCTACAATTTCAGCATTGGCGAGTGGGAAGATGCAGTAAGTAACGGAAGCCCTGAAATTGTTCTAGCATTTGATGGCGGTTACCAGTTGCAGGAATCAAACGCCGGAGTTATGGCTGCAATGGTAATGTTGCCGGCAGAGGTTGCAGGTACTGCACTCACTGTAACATATAATTTTGAGGATGGAAGTCATTACACCCAGAATTTGAATCCTACAAAAGATTTCACCCAGGGTAAAACACTCAGGGTTTCACAAGAGATCAACAAGTCAGACCTTGTTACTCCTGAGCCTGAACTTGATTATGTTTTGAGGGTTCTCACTTTTGAAGATGAAGATACAAAATTTGAACCATATGAGTGTGAATTTTACTATGCAATGCTGGACTCTTATGATTACAAGGTGATTTCCAAATGGTCTGACTTCATTCCAACTGATGGCCAATATGGTAATGGTCATGGTTCATATGAATGGTATGATGAAGGGAATACAGAACTTGCATTTGTTAAGCCTGAGATTGAAACATGGTGGGGAATTTCCGGTCATGCCGGCGTCTCAAATTATGTAGGGACTTGCGAGGATATAGTTGATGATTTTGCATTGTTTATGTATGATCTTCAGGCTTATAATGTGCCAGGTGGTGCTAATGGCTCCAAAAACTTCTGTTCTCAATATGGTTACCTTGATCCAGAAGAGTATGCTACTATTTATTCTCCTTCAGGAGTATTGCCTGGCCTTCAGTTCAAAGATGAAGTTCCTCGTGTAATCGATCATATGTATGTTACAAATACAAGTTATGCATACCAGATTCTTATAAGAGGTGAGTGTGATTTTGGTGGATCATATGAATTGACAGATGATAGTACATTTAAAATTGTGGCATATGGTTATGACTCATTTGATGATACAGAGCCTACAATATCAGAATTCTATCTACTGAATACAGGACAACGTTTTGTTACAGATTGGACTAAATGGGACTTGAGCAGTTTAGGAGAAGTTGTGAGAGTTGAATTTAATCTTGTAGCATGTTATCAAGGATATGGAAGGTATGGTCTTGTAATCCCTGCATACTTTGCCTATGATGATGTTGCTGTTAGATTTCCAAAGAACTAGTTTATGAGAAAATTTCTACACTTTTTTATTTTATATATGGTTATTGTGGTTGCATCGTCCTGTAATAAGGACGATGTAATCACTACATCACTTCCTCCGGAGATAGTTCTAGATAGTGATACAGGAATTTATACTGTAAAAATAGGACGTGAAC
>JAFYMJ010000161.1 GCA_017556665.1 Bacteroidales bacterium | reverse complement strand
GTTTAAAAGTTTAAGGGCATTCCATTGTTTTGGATTGTGGCTTGCTGTAATAATGATTCCGCCATCAGCTTTTTTGCTTATAACAGCCATCTCAACACCTGGTGTTGTACACAAACCAACATTAATCACATTTATACCGCAGCCAAGCAATGTACCCTCAACTATGTCACTGACTAACTCTCCAGACAATCTGGCATCTCTACCCAATACAACTGTAAGTTTTTTATTACCGTTACGTTTAACTTGCCATTTTGCATAAGAAGCAGCAAACTTTACAGCATCTAGAGGAGTAAGGTTATCGCCTACAGCACCACCAATAGTACCTCTGATTCCCGATATAGATTTTATAAGTGTCATGTATGTATCCTTTAAATTTTCTCTGTCCTATATATTACATCTGCATTCCGCCACATACAGAAATAACCTGTCCTGTAACATAGCTGCTCAAATCACTTGCAAGGAATGTTGCAACATTGGCAATATCCTCTGGTGTACCGCCTCTTCTTAGCGGAATCTTTGAAGCCCACTCTTTCTTTACCTCATCCGGCAATTGTGCAGTCATCTCTGTAATGATGAAACCTGGAGCAATGGCATTTGCTCTTACACCTCTTGAACCCAACTCCTGAGCAATTGACTTGGCCAAACCAATCATACCGGCTTTTGATGCTGAATAATTACATTGTCCAGCATTGCCATGAACTCCTACTACAGAACTCATGTTTATAATTGAGCCACCTCTTTGTCTTACCATGACAGGTGTTACAGCATGAACAAAATTGAATGCAGACTTTAGATTAACAGCAATTACCGCATCCCATTGGGCCTCTGACATTCTCATCATAAGGCCATCTTTGGTTATTCCTGCATTGTTGACAAGTATATCAAGTTTTCCAAACTCTTTTACAACTTGCTCCACTGCATTGTGAGCCTCTTCAAATGATGCTGCATTAGAAGCAATAGCCAATACTTTTACACCATATGATTCAATCTCTTTTTTTGTATTTTCACCATTCTCATCTATGACCAAATCTGTAAAGGCAATATTTGCCCCCTCTTGTGCATATTTTATTGCAATTGCCTTTCCAATGCCTCGTGCTGCTCCAGTAATAAGAGCAACTTTACCTTCTAAAAGTTTCATATCCTTTATTTAAAATTCTATTCTTCTATGTCAATAATCTCTGCCAAAAGATCATACTCATTGGCAGACATAATTTTAACATTTACAAATTTACCAATAAGTTTTTGTGCATCAAATTTCTTTGAGTCAAAACCCACTAAAATTTCGCCATCAACCTCTGGGCTCTCCTTCTTGCTTCTGCATACAAGCACATCGTTGGAGAAACTGTCAACAATAACACGCTCCACATCCCCTATCCTTGACTGGTTTATGGAGTATGAAATATTGCTTTGCAACTCCATAAGCTGCTCATATCTCTTTTGCTTTGTAGATTGTCTTACAGTATCCCTAAGATTTGCTGCTCCATATGTACCCTCCTCCTCTGAGTATGTAAATGCTCCAAGTCTGTCAAATCTATTTTTTTCCACAAACCTTAAAAGTTTTTCATACTCTCTCTTGTCTTCACCAGGATGCCCTACAATTAAGGTAGTCCTTAACACACAACCTGGCACCTTCTCCCTTATCTTATCTATAATACTCTGTGTTGTAGGACCATCTATTGAACGTCTCATAAGATCCAGCACCTTGGTGGAAGCGTGCTGAAGAGGGATGTCAAGATATTTACAGATCTTAGGATTCTTTGCCATCACATCAAGCACATCCTCCGGGAACTGTGCCGGATATGAATAATGGATTCTTATCCACTCTATCCCCTCCACTTCACATAATTTTTCCAACAAAAGGGCCAAAGAGCGCTTCTTGTAAAGGTC
>JAFYMJ010000160.1 GCA_017556665.1 Bacteroidales bacterium | reverse complement strand
GCTATGCAATGTTGTCCCTAATTCAAAATGAAGTTGTAGTAAACAATGCCTGGATTACAGCACAAGAGTTCACAGATATTGTTGCAATTTCACAGATGACACCCGGCCCAATTGGAATAAACAGTGCAACATATATTGGATATTCTGTAACAGGAAATGTATTTGGATCACTGGTTGCAACATTTGCTGTAACATTACCCTCATTTATTATAGTACTGACCATTTGCAAGATATACGCAAAATTTAAAAACAGCCGTACTTTTGAGAGTGTATTAAAGGGGCTAAGACCTATAGTAATAGGGATGATTGCCGCGGCTGCCGGCATACTTGTAACCAAAGAGAACTTTATAGATTATACCAGCTGGATACTTTTTGCTGTAGCGTTCATTGCTTGCCAATGGCTAAAAGTAAACCCCATCCTTGCAATAATTGCAGGTGGGGCTATAGGATACTTTATATATTAGACAACTATCTTAGTCTCCACGCTGTCAGCAACTCAGAAATACCATATAAAAGAATCTCTGCACCAAATATTATTGTAAGCATATTTACAGATAGCCCTGGAGCAAAAAACAGCACAATTCCAGATATGGTAATTATTAATGGCAACATATAAAAACCTATATGCACTTTAGAGGTTCTTGAGGCATAGAACAACCCTCCTATCTGAGTTAACCCACACACAAGCAATACCGCACCAAAAAGAAAAGCAATAAGCCTTAAGAAAAAAGTAGGATAAGAAAACAGAACCAACCCAAAAAGCATATAAACAACAACATTTACAATAACCATTGCAGGAATGTTCTTCCATACTCTTCCCGATGAATTATATGCAAACAACAATGTAGATACCCCTGCAGCCAAAAGGAATGCTGCAATAAGTTTTATTATCATACCAACTGTAGAACTTGGATAAAAAACAAGAAGCATTCCCAGTATTAAGGCTATAATGCCTCTAATCAAAAACAATTTCTTATTAGAAATAAAAGATTCAAAATTCATACACCTTTATATTTAATGTTACAAATATAGCAATTTTGTAATTTTACTGTAAGTTAGAAAATATCACCAATTCTATATTATTTTAATATATTGTAACTATGTATTGAAATTATTTATATATTTGAACATTACTTTAATATATAAAAATATTATATTTGATTGTTTTACAATAGATTATACTATTTACACATAAAATAACAAATATTAACCAACAACAACAGTCAAATAGCAAAACAAATATAAAAACCAATATATTTTTAAAACTTGTACAACAAAAACACAGCAAATTATATTACAAAATATAATAACCTATAAGCTAAGTATAAAATTAACTTTCATATTATAAGCAATAATAAAATAAAATTATGATAGTTCTTAAATTTGGAGGCTCATCTGTAGGGAGCGTAAGTGCGTTAAATAATTTAAAATCAATTGTAGAAAAGGAAAAACAACCATGTATAGTAGTTGTTTCAGCCATTACAGGTATAACAAATCTACTTACACAAATGTTTGATACAGCTGTTGAAAATGGCGGTGATTATAACGATAATATAAATATTATAAGAGAAAAACACTTGGCTCTAGCAAAAAGTGTATTGTCAAAATCTGAATATCCCCCATTTATGGAGGAGTTCAACAATGATTTGGACCATTTGGAGCATCTGTTGTCAAGTATCTCTGTAATGCATAAGAATTTGCCTGCACTAAAAGACCATATCCTTTCTATGGGCGAGCAATTCACATCCAAAATGATTGTAAGGATGTTTGACAATGCTGTAAGAATAGATGGAAGAGACCTGATTGTTACAGAAAAGGAGGGGGAACAGACAAAAATATTATGGGACAAGACTTGCAGTGAGGTTACTGCTGCATTCAGAGATTTTAAAGGGTTGGCTATTGTTCCTGGATTCTGCGGAAGGACTGAAGACGGTTACATTACAACACTTGGTAAAGGTGGTTCAGACTTGTCCGCCGCTATGATAGCTGCAGCCTTAAATGCCAAATCTGTAGATATCTGGACAGATGTAAATGGAATGATGACATCTGACCCAAACATTGTACCAGAAGCCATAACCATCCCTAAACTGTCATATTCAGAGGCCGCAGAGCTTTGCCATTACGGAGCAAAGGTTCTGTTTACCCCAGCAATATGGCCAGCAATTAAAAGTGGAATACAAATAAGAATATTAAATACATTCAATTCCACACATCCAGGTACAATTATAGATGCTCACGGAGAGGATAATCCAAGACTTCCTGTAAAAGGTATTACATATGTAGATGGAGTTTCACTTATTACTGTTTTTGGTAATGGTCTAATGGGACAGGTAGGTACTTCATACAGATTGTTTGGTGCACTCGCCGATAAAGGGATAAACCTTATTTTTATATCACAGGCTTCATCTGAGTACAGCATCAGCTTTGCAGTAAAATCAGAGGATGGTGCAAAAGCTTTATCTGTAATAAAGAGTGGCCTTAAGGCCGATTCGGTACATGGATCGTACATAGAGACATCCATTGAGGAGGATATGGCAATAATAGCAGTTGTCGGGAATAATATGAGACAGACACCTGGTATATCTGGAAAGATTTTCAATACACTTGGAAGAAACAAAATAAATGTTGTTGCTACCGCCCAAGGTGGCTCAGAGCTTAACGTATCTGCTGTTGTAAAGGAGGAAGATGTAAGAAAAGCTCTGCAGGTTCTTCATGAACAATTCTATGGTTCTCCAAGTAAAGAGGTAGACCTTTATGTAATTGGACATGGATTGGTTGGCAATGAACTTCTTTTACAACTAAAGAAACAAAAATCCACTCTTGCCAAAAAGCATGGATTAAAGATTAACCTAAAAGGTTTGGCAGATTCCAAAACTGCAATATTAACAGATTCAGATCTATTGGGCTCATACCCTCAAAGCTGGAAAAGCGGGGTTCCATGCAGAAACTTTAGGGAAGCTATGGACCAGATGATTGAGGCTCCATCTCCTTTAAAGATATTTGTTGATTGTACCGCCAGTGAAGAGGTTGCAAGTTACTATGAAGAGGTTTTGTCTAATGGCATAAATGTAGTAACCGCCAATAAAATTGCTGCAGCAGAATCATCTGCCAGATACAAAAAATTGCTAAAGCTTGCCAAAGAGAATAGAGTAAGTTTCTTAAATGAGACAAATGTAGGGGCAGGCCTTCCTGTATTGTCAACAATAGATGAACTTGTTACAACTGGAGATAAACTTATTGGATTTGAAGCCAGCTGCTCTGGTAGCATAAACTTTATCTTGAACAAGACCATGGATGGCATCTCTTTGTACGATGCTGTTCTAATGGCTAAAGAGGCAGGATTTACAGAACCTGATTTAAGAATTGATTTAAGCGGCAAGGATGTTAAACGCAAACTTCTTGTTCTTGCAAGAAAAGCTGGATATACAATAGAAGAGGATGAAATTGAGGCCAGCCCTATAATTCCTGCAGAACTGTTTGAGAAACCATCATTGGAAGAGTTTATGGAGGCACTTAAAGAGTATAGCCCTACATTTGACAAAATGGTACAGGAGGTTAAACAAAGGGGTAACAGATTAAGATTCTTTGCTGTATTCAACAGTCAGGAGAACAAATCTACAATCTCTCTTGTAGAGGTAGTTCCAGATTACCACAGCTACAATCTTGATGACAGTACAAACATTTTCTTATTATACACCAAGAGATACAGTCCGTCTCCGCTAATTATTAAGGGTTATGGTGCAGGAGCAGGTGTAACTGCAGCTGGAGTATTTGGAGATATTATTAAAGCAACACAAGAGTAAAATGAAAGTAATTGATATATTAAACGGTAACCACAAGCCTTTTGCCTCGTTTGAACTTGTACCTCCTTTAAAAGGCTCAGATATAAACAAGTTATATAACTCTATTGAGCCCTTAATGGAGTTTAATCCTCCATTCATAAACATGACTGCCCACAGGGATGAAATTGAGTACAGACAAACTCCCGATGGAACATACAGACAGGTAACTGTATCAAAAAGACCTGGATCTGTTGCTATTGCAGCCGCAATTATGAAAAAGTTCAATGTAGAGGTTGTTCCACACGTAATATGCGGTGGCTCCACAAAAGAGGAGATAGAAAACATTCTGCTAGACCTCAACTTTTTGGGAATCCAGAATGTTGTAGCACTAAGAGGTGATGCTATAGTTGGAGAAAAATATTTTTCACCAACACCTGGCGGACATGCCCATAGTAATGCTCTGGTTGAACAGATAAACAATATGAATAAGGGAATATACCTTGATGAAACTCTTAAAAACCCTGTTCCAACAAACTTTTGCATTGGTGTTGCAGGATACCCTGAAAAACATGTAGAGGCACCTAATCTCACTACAGATATAGAGTATCTTAAACAAAAGGTTGATGCGGGGGCAGACTACATAGTTACCCAGATGTTTTTTGACAATTCAAAATATTATGAATTTACAGAAAAATGTAGAGCTGCCGGAATAACCGTTCCCATTATACCAGGCCTTAAGCCAATATCTACTCACAAACACATTGAGATGCTTCCTCAGGCATTCTCTATTGACCTGCCTGTAGAGCTGATGTCTGAGATTAAGAAATGTAAAGACAATGCTGCAATATATAGAGTTGGTGTAGAATGGTGTACAATGCAGTGCAAAGACCTGCTTAAGAATGGAGCAAAGATAATTCACTTCTATACAATGGGAAAAGCAGACAACATTAAAGAGATAATAAGGAATTCATTCTAAATAAATGAGGCGGAACCAATCACAATTGATTCCGCCTCTAGTTTATATAACACATAAAATGTTATTTCTCATCTAAAAGCATTTGCTTGAACTCTTTGGTAAATTTCTCAATGTTCTCCTCAAGTTTAGCCTCCTCTTTCTTGGTAAGGGTGTTCTCAAATTTTTGAACAAACTCTTGTTTTGGCATCTCTACGCAAACATAGAATCTGTAAGAGCCATCCTCTTTTCTGAATGCTTTCTCATCTTT
>JAFYMJ010000159.1 GCA_017556665.1 Bacteroidales bacterium | reverse complement strand
CATCAGGAGAGTAATACTTGCATGCTCCCTTTACAAACAATGAAGTTGAATTGCTTACAAGTGTTGAATATGTAGCTTCTCCTCCAAAAGAGATGTAATCAGATGACATATATCTGATATCGTTTGCATACATATCAGTAACGATATCAGAATCACTGTAACCGCCAGAATACTGATAATCACCTTTAACGTTCTCATTATAACCCAAGTTAAGGCCTGCAAGCAATGAGTTCTTGCCTGATCCAAAGATGAAGTTTCTCTTTGCTACAACCTCTCCAAAGTCATTCTCTGCCTTGAATGATGCAGCTGGCAACAAATACTCGTCAAACTTGTATGAGTGCTGGAAATTACAGCCAAACATCCACTTGTAGCTGTTGCCAGACTTGATATAATACTCATAATTGATATCCAGTACCCTATATACATATTTGCTCCTTACAAATTTTGCAAGGGTAATCCATTCTGCAATATCAAATGAAGGATCCATTTCCTGGATATACTCAATGCCATCTGTATACCTCTCCTTATAGGAAACATGAGTCTTGTCCAAGACATTGGCATCCTCATCAACAAACTGAAGGTCTGCATACCATGCCTTCTGCTTGGTTGAGCCCATTGTCTGCTTCTTGGTTGGAGTCTGGAACGCGTCCTCTACCTTATAAGAGTATCCGGCATCAAGCAATAGTGCAGAACTGCTTCCGTTGTTATAGCCATACTGTATGCTGCCGCCTATCTTGTTACCCTTGTAGAAGAATGTTCCAACACCTACAGAACCTGAAACAACACCTGCAGTATAGTTACCCAAGCCTCTCATGATGTATACAGGACAGTCTACCTCTGTATCACTTCTGTTGAAGGTGCTTCTCTCAAACAAATACTCATAGTTTGCAGCAATACCTACATGATGTTTGTCTGTAATTTCAAACAATAATGAAGGTGCTGCCTTAACGGTAAGGTAATAGGTTACCGAACGTGGGTCGCGCTGTTTTGCACCAGTATTGGTATTGTACTGAAGCTCACATCCAGGAGTTACAAAATCCCATAGCTGAGGAAAAGCAGCCTTAACGCCCAAACTATATGACTGTTTCTTGAACTTGCTCTCTACGCCGTCTGCAACATAGTATGGCATCTCTCTCTGTGGATCATAAAGGTTGGTAATATATTTAGTACCATCCTCTACAATGTTCTTATAATCAAAATTTCCCCAAAGATATGTCTTTCCTACAGTTGCAGATCCATTGGTATTGAAGCCTACAGCTCCAACCTTATCCCCTTGCTGAGACATCTTGAAATCACCGTTCTCTCCATTGTAGCCGAAATCCACAATGCTGTATCTTGTTAGAGGGGCTATTGACATTCCAGCCACGTTGCTGCTGTTGAACCATAGTGCACGGCTCAAGTTCATCTCAATCTCCGGTTGTCTTACAGAAGAATTCTGTGCAGAAGCCACAGAAACCACAGACAAACCAATCAAAGCCAATAATAAATGTATCTTTTTCATAATCAATCTCATATTAAAGTCCAACAATTAGTTTGCCCAAGTATTCCAAGAAGGGATTTTTGCACCATCTCTTCTAGGAACCGGCTTATCGTAAATCTGAAAATCTTCTATACTATTATTTGTATCCTGGTATATATTTCTGCCATCTACAACCTCTTTCACTTTCCTTCCTACACTTTTTGCATTATAGGTTCCACCTGTCCATGCTGCACCGGCGTCCAAAATAGCAGGCATACGTTTCTGGGTGATTTTTGTCTCATTTAGCATAAGCTCCACAGCATCAACAATGCAGTCAATCAACACGTCCTTTCCTTTGTTAGTCTTATTTCCAAGAACAAATGTAGACGCATATACCTGCTCATAATCCGGATTATACATCACTTCAGACATCTGCTCATCGGGATAGAAAATAGCCACAGCCGGTCCGTTGATTGTTGGCATCCACTGTGCTGTTGAAGCTGACTTCTTCCAGAAAGCCGCAATCATGTTAAGCGCATCATTGTCAAATGTATTGGCAGTTGTCTTCAAATAGAACTCAAACTCTGCTCCCGACAAATTTACAGGGCTGTCGGGATTAAATTTTTCACCTTTATGATCAAGTGCCATCTGTGCCAATATTACCGACTCTCCTGGATATAGAGGGTACATTTTATTATTTGGATTCTCTCTATCAAATGGTACCTGCCAGATTGATTCAAAATACACATATTTATCGGCATCCGTTCTGTCCCATGTATATTTGGTTGAGGTAGCATTTACCGGAAGAAGGTTTCCAATACATAGTCCATCA
The DNA here is from genome assembly GCA_017556665.1 of Bacteroidales bacterium. GTDB lineage: Bacteria > Bacteroidota > Bacteroidia > Bacteroidales > UBA932 > Egerieousia. The sequence continues at coordinate 40 of JAFYMJ010000159.1, read as the reverse complement.
AGATACTGCACCTGGTTGCTGTTATTGTACAGCTCATAGT
>JAFYMJ010000017.1 GCA_017556665.1 Bacteroidales bacterium | reverse complement strand
TTACCGCATCCGAAAGGTCCTGGAATAAATCCTGTACCACCCTCTGCAATTGGGTTTAGTGTATCTATCACTCTAACACCTGTCTCCATAATTTTGTATGGACGAGGTTTTTCAACATAACCTCCAATTGCAACTTTAACAGGCCATTTTTGAACCATAGATACGTTATGCTCCTCACCTTGGCTATCTGTAAGGACAGCTATTGTATCGTTGATTTTATATTCTCCTGCAGCTGCAACAGATTTTACAGTATATTCACCTTTGAATCTGAATGGAACCATTATTTTATGAGGAAGCCATCCTTCTTTAACCTCTCCCAACCAATCTGCAGCAACTACAATATCACCTGCTTTTGCAGTAGGGGTAAAGTTCCATTTCTTTTCTGTATCTAATGGAGCTGTGTATTCTCCTTTCTCCAAGAATACACCAGTCATTGTTGCTAGGTTATTTTGTAGACCATCGTAGTTGCTGGAAAGAAGACCAGGACCAAGCATTACCTCTAGCATGTGTCCCATGAATTCAACCTCATTTCCTTTTTTTACACCACGAGTACTCTCATACACCTGTACAGATGCATTTTTTCCGTTAACCTTAATGACCTCAGCCATAAGGCGGGTATTGCCCTCCTTAATGTAGCATATTTCATTTTGTGCGACAGGTCCATTAACCTCTACTGTAATCAGGTTGGCAATGATACCTGTAACTTTTCCTGTGGTCTTCATATATTATTGATTAATTTTATTTTCTATTCCTTGGTATGTGCCTCTAACTTCATCAACAAGTTTCTTGAAAAGTTCTTCACCAGCTTTGCGGTCAAGTTTGTTCCACCTGTTTATAAGTTGTCCTTTTGCTAGGAATGCCAAAATAACATCCATATTAAAACTTCCGTATGGAATCATATCTGATATAAAATCCCATTTGAACTTGTCAAGCATTTGCTCTTTCTCAAGGATATTCTTGTTGGCAAATATTTGAACAAGTCTCTCTTTTTGAGATTCTGAAAGTTCAATATTTACATTACCGTTTACATTCATTTTAAGAGAATCGCCATCTCTACCCAATTTCTTGGAAACAAAATCAACTTTTCTGTTTCTTATTTCCAAATCCAACGCAAAGTAATTTCTTATGAATTTACTTTTACTTTTTAATGCTGCATTGTAAAAATGGGAGCTAAGATTCTCTTCATTTATTCCAAATTCTAGCCACTCAACTAATCTTACATCTTTTGGAGCACTGCTGTACACAATATGATCCCTAATTGCAGAATAATTCAAATTAGAGTTATCTGCATTAAGTACCAATTCTGGCAATCCGGCAATTATATAGTGATAATTGTCCATCTTTACTCTCCAAATAATAATTGTTTTGTTTTAGGTCTAAGATATTCTTGAATTAATGCATTGAAGTCCTGATCTGTAAAGCTAATCATGTAGCCTTCAGCTTTTGGCCCAATTTTGAATCCGTTGGCTACAGATTTGCTGAATTGGATATTCACTCCAGCCTTGCAATTCTTTTGGATGCTGTCATTCAAATATTTCTCCAAATCCTCTTTTAGATTAGTTGGAAGGATAATATCTAATGCAACACTTTCTGAATTGTTTGGATTAAATGCACTAACAACAGTGCTTAAGATTGTTTTAATGAAATCAACGTCACTTGTAGCAGACTTTATCTGCTCAGACACTGCTTTAGTGGTAATAACACTCTCAATTTGTTGTTTTACCG
>JAFYMJ010000158.1 GCA_017556665.1 Bacteroidales bacterium | reverse complement strand
CATTTACAATATCTGCTGGAAGCAACAATGATGATGCAATAATGAACACATCCAACATAAGAATAATTCTGCCAGGAGACATGTTCCTGAACTTGCACACCATAAGTGCCACTATATCTGTTCCACCTGTACTGCCACCCTGGCTGAAGCATAGTCCAACACCCAAACCAGACATTGCGCCACCAAACAAAGCACACAAAAATTTACCATTATCTATAGCAACCTCCTGTATAAATTCCGGCGATAGAAAAGTTGGCACAAACTCGTACATTAGGGAGCACATTATAATTGCATATACTGTCTTAACACCAAATCCGCTCCCCAGAACCTTAAGTGCTATCAATATAAGCACAAGGTTTATTACAAAGAAGGAAACACTCACAGGAATACCAAACGCATACAATAGAACAACACCTATTCCTGATACACCTCCACCAACCATATTGTTTGGGATAAGGAACAACACCCATCCAACAACATACATCAAAAGTCCAAATGTAATTATTGTATAGGCCTTTACCTCTCCAAATATTGTTGACAATTTAATTCTTCCCATTTCCAATTATCTTTTTATTCTTTTTAGAATATTTGACCGGCTCAAAACCATTACCATATACACTCATTGCCGAGCATACAGATATAAATGCCTGATTGTCCAGTTCCATAATTGCAGATGAAATCTCTGGCAACTGTTGCTTTCTTGCAATCACAACCAATACCTTGCTCTCCTTTTGGGAATACCATCCAATAGAGTTTAGAGCTGTTACTCCTCTATTAAGATCTTTTGATATCATATTGGCCATCTCTTCATACTTCTTGGTAAAGATAAGTATCTGCACAGACTGCTTTTCACCCACAAGCAACACATCTACCATGTATGAGAATGATACCATCTGCACATATCCGTATATCACATCAGCAAGTGTTCTGTCGGGAAGAATATATATAGAACCAATAATTATAAGGTCACAATACATAAATACCTTCCCCGGAGAAATTTCTCTATACTTGGCAACAATCAATGCTATGATATCTGTACCTCCCGTACTTCCCCCCTGTTGGAATATGGCAGCTATACCAAATGCACTAATTGTACCACCAATTAAGGCATTAAGGAAATTGTCATCAATATCAGACAAAGTAGTTACCCATTCAATCTCTGGCAGAATCTTAAGCATTACAGAGGCGCATAAGATTCCATAAATGGTCTTGGCACCAAAGCCCTTTCCTAAAATAATGGTACCCAAAATAATCACTACAACATTTACAATAAAATATGTGTATGATATTGGAAAATCTGTTGCATAATATATCAATGAAGCAACACCTGTAACTCCTCCACCAGATATCCCTTTAGGAATGATAAATGCACACCAACTGAAGCAATATAAAAATACTCCAAAGGTTATTATGCCGTATGATTTTAAAACTTTAAGTATATTAAGGGCATTCATAAACTAAATACTACTAACAAACTACGTTTATAATCTTGTTTGGAACCACAATCACTTTCTTTATACCATTGTCTCCAACATACTTGGCTGTATTCTCATTCTCCCTGATGATCTTTTCAATCTCTGCAGGAGCCAATGATTTTGACAACTCAATCTTGAATCTCATTTTACCATTGAAAGATACAGGATACTCAAATGTATTCTCAACTGTATATGCCTCTACATATTCAGGGAAACTTGCAGTTGACACACTTGTTGTATGGCCAAGAAGACTCCACAACTCCTCTGTAATATGTGGTGCAAACGGAGACAACAATATTACAAATTGCTCAAGAATCTCTCTCTTGTTGCATTTAAGGTCCTGCAACTCATTCAATGCAATCATAAAGGCACTTATTGATGTATTGAAAGAGAACTGCTCTACATCGTTACCTACTTTATATATCAACTTATGCAAAGCTTTCAACTCTGCAGGAGTTGCTTTTTGGTCACTTACATAGAAATCACCCTCTGCATTTGTAAACATTCTCCAGAATTTCTTAAGGAATCTGTTTACGCCATCTATACCTTTGGTATCCCATGGTTTTGATTGCTCAAGAGGTCCAAGGAACATTTCATAAAGTCTTAGTGTATCTGCACCATAAGTGTTGCAAATATTGTCGGGATTAACAACATTGAACATAGATTTGCTCATCTTTTCAACTGCATATCCGCATACATACTCACCATTCTCAAGGATGAACTCTGCGTTTGCATAATCTGGCATCCAAGCCTTAAATGCAGCAATATCAAGCTTGTCGTTTGTTACAATATTTACATCTACGTGAATCTCTGTAGTATCATACTGGTCTTTAAGACCTAAAGAGACAAAGGTATTTGTATTCTTGATTCTGTACACAAAGTTTGATCTGCCTTGAATCATTCCCTGGTTGATAAGCTTCTTGAACGGCTCTTTCTCTACAACATAACCCAAGTCATACAAGAACTTATTCCAGAATCTTGAATATATCAAGTGACCTGTAGCATGCTCAGTTCCACCAATATACAAATCTACATTCTTCCAATATGCATCTTCTTTCTCTCCCACAAGAGCATTTGAATTCTTAGGATCCATATATCTTAGGTAGTATGCACTACTGCCGGCAAATCCTGGCATTGTACTCTTCTCAAGCGGATAACCTTTGTATGTCCAGTTTTCGGCTCTTGCCAATGGTGGCTCACCATCCTCTGTTGGCAAGAATTTGTCAACCTCTGGAAGCTGCAATGGCAACTCATCCTCTGGAATAGGGGTTGCAATGCCATCTTTATAGTAAATAGGGAATGGCTCTCCCCAATATCTTTGTCTTGAGAAAATTGCATCCCTTAATCTGTAATTGATTTTTCTTCTGCCTATACCCAATCTTTCTACCTCATCTATAGCTGCAGGAATAGCCTCTTGTACACTTTTTCCCGACAAGAAACCACTGTTGCACATAATACCCTCTTTAGCATCAAAGCTCTCTGTGCTTACATCGCAGCCCTCAATAAGAGGTATAATTGGAAGATTGAATTGTTTTGCAAAATTGTAGTCTCTGCTGTCATGAGCAGGAACGGCCATAATGGCACCTGTACCATAACCGGCCAATACATACTCAGATACCCATACAGGGACACACTCATTAGTGAAAGGATTTATTGCATAAGAACCTGTAAATACACCGGTAACTTTTCTTGTCTCTGCAATTCTTTCTCTCTCTGTTTTCTTTTTAGCCTCTTTAAGATATGCCTCAACAGCCTCTTTTTGTGCTTTTGTTGTAAGTTTTGCAACCCACTCACTCTCTGGAGCAAGAACCATAAATGTAACACCAAATACAGTATCTGCTCTGGTGGTAAAGATTGTCATATCATATTGGGCACTCTCACCCTCAACCGGATCTGTATTGGTTACTTTAAACACCATCTCAGCACCTTGAGATTTTCCAATCCAGTTCTTTTGCATCTCCTTTAATGCATCTGTCCAATCCAACTCCTCCATATCTGCAAGCAGTCTCTCTGCATATGCAGATACTCTCAACTGCCATTGTTTCATCATTTTCTGCTCAACAGGATGGCCACCTCTTACAGAAAGTCCCTCTTTAACCTCATCATTGGCCAATACAGTACCTAAAGCAGGACACCAGTTTACTGCTGTCTCGCCTTGGTATGCAATTCTGTATTGCATCAAGATGTCACTTTTTTGTTTTGGAGTAAAGTTGTTCCACTGCTCAGCAGAGAAAGTGGTTACATCAGAAGATGCCGCATTTACATTCATATTGCCCTCTTTCTCAAAAATTGCCTCCAATTGCTCAATTGGCTCAGCTTTTTGAGTTGAGTTGTTGTAATAAGAGTTGAACATTTTTAGGAAAGCCCATTGTGTCCATTTATAATAATCAGGATCACAAGTTCTGACCTCTCTATCCCAATCGTAAGAGAAGCCAATTCTATCCATTTGTTCTCTGTATCTTGCAATATTCTTTTCTGTAGTTACAGCAGGATGCTGACCTGTTTGGATTGCATATTGCTCTGCAGGAAGACCAAATGCATCGTATCCCATAGGATGCAATACATTATAGCCTTTCAATCTTTTATATCTGCTGTAAATATCACTTGCAATATAGCCAAGGGGATGGCCAACATGCAATCCCGCACCTGATGGATATGGAAACATATCCAACACATAATATTTTGGTTTTGAAGAATCTACATCTACCTTAAAAGTTTTGTTCTTTGCCCAAAACTCTTGCCATTTTTTCTCAATGTTCAAAAAATTGTACTCCATTTTAGATCATTTTTATACAATCTACAAATGTAGCACTTTTTACTTTATTTTTTCAACTTAAATGTTGAATGTGTAGATAGTTTGAACTCAACCGGTAAAGAAATCTTTACATTCACTTTTTCTCCAGCCAGTTTTCCCGGTTTCCATTTTGGAGAAACCGACACAACTTTAACAGCCTCTGCATCCAACTCCTCACTTACCCCTTTATCTACCTTTACATCTTTTACCCTTCCTTCAGTGTCAACTGTAAAACTTACCATTACAACTCCTTGTATGCCATCATCAATTGCACTCTGAGGATATTTAAGGTATTGGTACACCCATCTGGTCAAAAACTGCACCTCGTCGCCATGCAAGAATGTTGCTTTCTCATCAACCTCATTCTGGGTATATACCCTTTCACTTGCCACTCCAGCTGTCTGGTCAGACTCTTTCTTTACATTCAGACGTTCCTGAATATTGGCAAGCATATACATTACAGAGTATGCAAACTCTCCTGTTCTTGCAATATTTG
>JAFYMJ010000157.1 GCA_017556665.1 Bacteroidales bacterium | reverse complement strand
TCCTCCTGCTTTTCTGTGTCAGGATGTAATGCTTCCCCTTTTATTACAGTGAAATCATCAATCTCTATAATACAGCTAAGTTTCTCTTTAACAGATTCAGAAATTTTAGGGAACAATCTTTTTGATACAAACAGAGCCTTACACTCTGAATGCTCAATAATATTTGTGATCTCCATTTCAGAGAAATCTGGAAGCATAGGAACAGCAATTCTGTTGTATGCAGCACAGCTCATGAATGAGACACCCCAGTTTGGCATATTCTGTGAAAGAATTCCAATTTTCTCTTTTGGCATTATTCTGTTATGCAATAAGAGAGCTGATATCTCCTTTACTTTTTCTCCAAATTGAGCATATGAATACTCTGTGCCACCTTTCATGCATAGGAACATGTTTTTTGAGTATGCTTTTATGGCACAATTGAACAGTTCTTTTAATGTTTTAAAATTCATTTGTTTATTGCTTATATATAAATAAAATAAGTTGGCCTTATAGTTTTATAAGGTCAACTTTTATGTGTTAGTCCAAATCGTCTCCTGTAGTGAAAAGTTCAGGATGTTTTCCTACAACTCCCATTTGTTTGTAATGGGCCCTTATACGTTTTATGTCTGACTTAAAGTCATCGGTCAATTCAATTTTTTGACCAATTCCAATCTCTTTTTTAGACCAGTCATAATAACCCATATATACAGGGATGTTGCACGCTCTTGCTATAAGGTGAAATCCTGGTTTCCAGTTTGCAGTCTTTTGTCTGGTTCCCTCTGGGGCAATGGCAAGGTGCATACGCTCAGAGTTGTTGAATGCATCTATTATTTGTTTTACAAGACCGGTTGCTTTCTTTCTGTCAACTGGAATTCCTCCCATCCATCTTACTATTGGACCTAATGGACCCCAGAAGAACTCTTTCTTTACCATTACAGATGCTTTGCCACCTACACCATTGTAATAGAACCATGATATTATAAAATCCCATGCAGATGTGTGTGGGACACCTAAAATTATACATTTAGGTTCAGATGCAGGAGGATCCATTGCTTTCCATCCTAACAGTTTAAGCATAAATTTACAAAAGCTCTGTTTCATAACGCAAAGTTTTATTTTGTGGTATAACTGTGCAGACAAACAAGTTATACATTTGCTTTGTCTGCAATTTCTTCCAATATCAAGTCAGATCTAAGATTTGTTCTAATGAAGTTCTGTCTTTCTGGAGTATTGTTTCCCATATAAAATTCCAACAACTCTCCAATAACGTCATCTTTACTTAGTCTTACTCTGTCAAGCCTTATGTTCTCTCCAATAAATTCTCCAAATTCGTCGGGAGAAATCTCACCCAAACCTTTAAAGCGGGTAATCTCAGAATCTTTTCCAAGCTTCTTTATTGCTTTTTCCTTCTCTTCTGAACTGTAGCAGTATATTACCTCTACATCATCTTTCTTTTTGTTCTTTGCAATCTTGCTTGATTTTGAGATTTTCTTTTTGGTTACTCTAAATAGAGGAGTCTGCAATATATACAGATGCCCTTGCCTTATAAGATCTGGGAAGAATTGCAGGAAGAAAGTCAGAATAAGCAATCTTATGTGCATTCCGTCAACATCGGCATCTGTTGCAACTACAACCTTGTTATATCTTAGATTCTCCAAATCATCTTCTATGTTAAGGGCAGCCTGAAGCAGGTTGAACTCCTCATTCTTGTATACAATCTCTTTTGTCAGACCATAACAGTTTTTAGGTTTACCCCTTAAACTGAATACAGCCTGAGTGTTGGCATTCCTGCTTTTGGTAATGGATCCACTTGCAGAGTCACCCTCTGTAATAAAGAGCATTGTATCCTGATTTCTAGGATCTTTATCGCCATAATGGATACGGCAATCCCTTAGTTTTTTATTGTGCAGACTTGCCTTTTTAGCCCTTTCCCTTGCCAATTTCTGTATTCCCGATATAGCTTTGCGCTCTTTTTCACTCTCAAGAATTTTCTTTAGAAGAGGCTCGGTAATCTCTGGGTGCTTGTGAAGATAGTTGTCAAGTTCGCTTGATACAAAATCTACAATAAAATTCCTTACGCTTTGTCCCCCTGGGGCAACCTCTTTGGAGTTAAGGAAAGTTTTTGTCTGGTTAGAGAAAGATGGTTCTACAATCTTTATACTTATGGCTCCAACTATAGATTGCCTTACATCTTTTGGATCAAAATCTTTTTTGTAGAACTCCTTTATTGTTTTAGCAACACCCTCTCTGAATGCGGCAAGGTGTGTACCGCCATGGTATGTGTTTTGTCCATTGACAAAGGAACTGATATTCTCTCCGTTTTCTGTACCATGGGTTATTGCTATCTCTATATCTTTTCCACTGATATGGATAATAGGGTATAGTGGTGTTTCAGAAATATTCTCGGTAATCAAATCCAGCAAACCATTCTTTGATTTGTATTCAACACCATTGAATTTTAGTGAAAGTCCTGTATTAAGATAAGAGTAGTTTCTTAGCATTGTATCCAGAAATTCCATGTTGTATTTGTAGTCTGGATACAATTCTGGATCTGCTATGTATTTTACAAGTGTGCCGTTCTTTTCGGTAGTGGAGCCATCTGCACTCTCTACAAGATTTCCTTTGCTGAATTGGGCATATTTTGTTTGGCCATCTCTGAATGACTGGATGTAGAAATAGGTGGATGTGGCGTTTACAGCTTTTGTTCCCACACCATTCAGTCCAACAGACTTGCTGAATGCACTGCTGCCATATTTGGCACCTGTGTTCATTTTGCTTACAGCGTCTATTACCTTGCCAAGAGGAATACCTCTTCCGTAATCTCTTACTGTAACCATATTGTCCTGTATGGTAATCTCTACAGACTTGCCATAGCCCATTATGAACTCATCTATGGCATTATCTATAATCTCTTTAAAGAGAACGTAAATTCCATCGTCGGGAGAAGAACCATCTCCTAGCTTACCAATGTACATTCCAGATCTTCTGCGAATGTGTTCATTCCAGCTAAGAGTTTCAAAATCATCCTCTGTATATGTAGCAGATGCTGCCTTTGTCAATAAATCTTCACTCATCTGTTCGGTTCAAGTACATTTTGACAAAAGTACATAAAAAAAGGGGTTAAACCAACCCCTTTTCCACTAATAATTCAGCTATTTGTACTGCGTTTGTAGCAGCTCCTTTCCTAAGGTTATCTGCTACGCACCACAGATTGATACCACTCTCTAAGGTAGGGTCTATCCTTACTCTCCCTACAAATACATCATCTTTATCCTTTGTATAAAGAGGCATTGGATATGGCAGATTTACAGTATCTCCAATACAACTGTTCTGTACTCCATTTTCTGGAATTATGTTATCTTGGATAACTACTCCAGGGGCACCCTCAAGTGCTTTGTACACCTCTTCCAATGTTACCGGTTTTTCAAATTCAAGGTTGATTGATTCGGCATGTCCACCAAGTACGGGAACCCTTACAGTTGTAGGGGATACCCTAATGGTGTTGTCTCCCATAATCTTGTGTGTTTCATTCACCATTTTCATCTCCTCTTTTGTATATCCGTTGTCAAGGAACTTGTCTATATGAGGTAGAAGATTCAAGTCAATTTGGTATGGATAGGCATTAACGGTTGCCTGTTTTCCGCCTCTCTCTGCCTCCATCTGGTCTACAGCTTTTTTACCTGTACCTGTAATGCATTGGTATGTTGAAACTACAACCCTTTTAATTTTAAAGGCTTTGTGTAAAGGTGCTATTGCTATAAGCATTTGTATTGTAGAGCAGTTTGGATTTGCAATTATATAATCACCTTTCTCAATAACGTTGCCGTTTATCTCTGGAATTACAAGTTTCTTTGTTGGATCCATTCTCCAGTAGGCAGAATTATCCACAACATAACATCCGCACTCTGCAAATTTTGGAGCCCATTCTGCAGAGGCATCACTGCCTGCAGAGAAAATGGCAATTGAAGGGCTCTTTTCTATTGCCTGCTCTGGAGTGCATACTGTATATTCTTTTCCGTTAAATTCAACTTTTAGACCTGCAGACTTTTCAGATGCTACAGGGATTAATTCTGTAACAGGAAATTTTCTCTCCTGTAAAACTTTTAACATGTTTCTGCCAACCAGTCCGGTGGCACCAACTACTGCAACTTTCATATCTATTAGTTACTGATTTTTATAATTTTATATTGCAAGGATATCATTCAGCAATCCTCCTGCTGTTTGTTTTGCACCTGCACCTGCACCTTTTATAACAATCCCGTTAGGATAGAATTCAGATTCAATTATAACAGCATTGTCTGTCCCCTCCAATGAGAAGAATGGGTGCTCACATCCAATTGATTTAAGGCCTATAGAGCATTTAAGTCCATTGGTATTGTCCAATTGTGCAATGAATCTGAGTTTTTTGCCAGCCTCTTTTGCGGTATTGTACTGCTCAAGCATAACTGGTTCATACTCCTTAAGTTTCTGATAAAACTCCTGGGCATATCCGTTGAAGTCAGTTATGTGCTGGGCCATAATGTTGTCGGGAATAAAACCGGTAAATTCAACATCTTGGCTCTCAATGGAATATCCAGCCTCTCTGGAGGAAATAAGGAATTTTCTGAATACATCTG
>JAFYMJ010000016.1 GCA_017556665.1 Bacteroidales bacterium | reverse complement strand
TCTAAAAAAGAAAAATTTCAAGTCTCTAACTCCGTGTAAAGTAGTCCTGAACCTTTTGATTTTTGCATTGAAAGATTCAGCTGATGCATTAGTTGCTCTATTATTGAAATAGTTCAGAATCTCATTATAGTGTGAATATATAGTTGCGCTGATTGTATTGAAAGACTTAAATCCGCTGTCTGTAACTTCATTGAACCAAAGAGCTAATTTCTTATACGCAGTACCCCTATATTTTGAAGTATTATATATTACTCTAAGCTTATGTACAAGCCAATAAGCCTTCTTGATATCGGGATACATATCAAAAAGTATCTTTGCCCTTAGGCTTTGCTGAGGTGTCCACTTTTCAGGAGATTTGAACAAGAGATATCTGCTTCTGAATAGCAGCAGTTTCTTTGTATCACCATTTGCAAGAACCTCAGGAGTATAAGTCCTGTGATCTAATCTTGCGTTTTGTATAGCATCCGTTTCTTCATTAATTGCATCCCATCTATGTGCAATCCTCATCTCTTGCAATGCGTCGTAGGCCAGCTTTTGAACATGAAAACGGTCTATAATGCGTTCTGCATTAGGGAAACATCTTTTTACAATCAGATTCATTGTGTTTGCCATATCAAGGGTAATCTCAATTACCTTTTGTCTGTATTTGAAAGGTATCTTATTGATTATAGCTATCACATGTTCGGATTGCACACCTGATACAATGGCAACTAGAGCCCCCTTTTTGCCATGAGCATCTTTATTGGTGATAACAGTATATAACTCACCGTTGGATGGACTGGTTTCATCAATACTAAGTCTTGGTCCTATGTTTTCAGGAAAGATTACCCATTGATCTGCATGTTCTTTCTGGTCCCATTGCTGGTAATCACTTAAGTAGTCCTTATATTGTTGGCCCAATTGGTCACCATCTATGTGATAGAACTTCTCAAGACTCTTGCTGCTGATTGGGTACGAATCCAAGAATTCCTTTTAAAAAAGACGCGAATCCAGGGGAATAACGCGTGCCTTTTTCGGTAAGATTAAAGTCATTACTTACAACCTCTGATGTTGATACATTCTGCCACTTCCTGCGTCTGGCATGGATAAAAACAGCTTTATCTCTTATTGGATAATCTTGAATGATTGATTCTGGATAAAAACCTTTAGACTGATAGTCTCTTTTTAGCAGACCTTCTGGTAAAATGTTCTTTTCATCAACAAACAGATGTACTTCTTTATCATATACATCAACCTTAATGACATCAAAGTAATCAAATATCTCTGAAGGTAAAATTAGGCGGAGTAAATCCTCATAACTGACTTTTTTCTTATCCATCTTTTTTGTTTTCAAAGATAGACTTTTTACTTTACTCCACCTATTTTTTCAATTGCTCCACTTTTCTCCCCAATCCTTCAAAAATTCTAAATAGCGTGCCTAATTGTACATCAGCCTTACCGTTTTCAAGTCTAGAAATATAAGTTTTTTTAGTGCCAATTTTTTCAGCTAGTTGCTCTTGTGTTAATCCAGCTTTAAGTCTTTCTTCCTTTAGTGTTTGGGCTAGGCAAAATGCTTCGGCGTCTTGATTGAAATTTTCTCTTGATTGTGTACCAGCTTTACCAAAGTCGGCATCTATTAATTCTTTGAGATTACTGCTGGCCATTATATTGTTTCGCTTTATTCTTTCCATATTATTATATCTTATTCTTAAAATATTCATTCATTAATTTTTCTGCTTTATCAATCTCGTTAATAGGGGTTTTATTAGTTTTTTTCTGACTGCTTGATATAGAACTCTTTAAAATAATGTTTGTAAAAAACAATTTCCCTTTTATCCATCTCCACTAATTCCTATTTGTGCAAAGTTGACCAAATAGTTAACAAAAACAAATATTTTTAGGGTGAATAAAGGGTGATCCTGTTAGAGGTTGTATTGAGTGCTTTTTTTGTGGTCTATTGTCTAATAAAGTTATATTCAGTATCTTTGTGGGTTCTGACAGTGGTTGTCGGGATAATGAAAATGAGTGTTTTAAAGGTATAATATTATGAAAAGAATTTTGGTGATAATTGCTGTATTTTGCTTGGTGGCAGTTACAGGTAATGCTCAAAAGGGTAAGGATTGGGCACAATATGGTGTGTATAAAAGTGCCAATGAGGCTGTTACAGAGTCTCCTGCAGTAGCGTTTATGGGTGACTCAATTACAGAGAACTGGCTTAAATTCCGTAAGGAGTTCTTTAGTTCCCGTAATTTTGCTGCAAGGGGAATCAGTGGTCAGACAACATATCAGATGTTGGCAAGATTCCAAAGGGATGTAGTTGATTTGAAACCTAAAAAAGTGGTTATTTTGGCGGGTACAAATGACATTGCAGAGAACTGTGGTCCAATCTCTTTGGATAATGTGGTTGGAAATATAAAATCTATGTGCGACATAGCAAGAGCCAACAAGATTAAGCCTGTTGTGTGTTCTGTTATTCCTTGTGACAGATTTGTGTGGAGAAAAGATCTAAAACCGGCACCGGTGGTTAAAGAGCTTAATGAAAAACTTAAAGCTTTCTGCCAAAAAGAGAAAATACAATATGTAGATTATCATTCTGCGTTGGATAACGGAGAGGGCGGTTTAAGTGCAGAGATATCTAAAGATGGTTGTCATCCGTTGGTTTCTGGTTATGAAATAATGGAAGAGATTATTCTTAAGGCATTAAAAGTTAAATAATAATGAGATACATTTTATTGGTTTGTACCATATGTGCGGTGCTGTTTATACAGAGTTGTGCACCTAAGGCAGTTAGCGAACCAACAGATAAAACTTTAGTGGTTATGGAGAATATTTTTGCCAGAAAGAGTGTAAGGGCATATAAAGCAGATGCCAATGGAAATCCTATGCAAATTTCTAAAGACACTTTAGAGCAGATTGTAAAGGCTGGCATGGCGGCTCCTACTGGAAAAAACAAGCAACCTTGGGAGTTTTTTGTCCTTGATAACAGAGAGCCAATGGCTAAACTGGCTGAGCAGCTTCCATATGCAAAGATGTTGAGCAGTGCTTCTGCTGCAATAGTGGTTGTTGGAAATCCAGAGGTTTCTGAGTATTGGTATTTGGATTGTAGTGCTGCGGCTGAGAATATTCTTTTGGCTATAGAATCTATGGGTCTGGGTGGTGTATGGACAGCAGGTTATCCATATGAGGACAGAATGTCAAATATGAAAGCGGCACTGAATATACCTGATCCGTATATGCCATTATGCCTTATCCCGATTGGGTACCCGGCAAAAGAGGAGAAGCCTAAGGATAAATGGAAACCAGAGAAAGTACATTATAATGTTTGGTAAAATAGTTTAGATTAAAATATGATAAAAAGATTTTTTCTGGCATTCTTTGTAATGCTGTTTGGTATTGGAGCTTTTGCTCAAATGCAGAATCCAGTAGAGTGGAGTGCTGCTGTAAATAAAGTTAATGATGAGAATGGCACTGCCCAATTGTATGAAGTGGTTCTTACTGCATACATAGAGGGTGATTGGCACATTTATGACCTTGGCCCATACAAAGGAGGTCCAATTGCTACCAATCTGCAATTTGAATTTATGGATGGTGTTACCAAGGAGGCAGCTGTTGCAGGTGAGCCATATCTTCTTACACCTGCACACAAGGAGTATGATCCGTCATTTAAAATGGAGATTGGAACTTGTGGTGATGGTGCAAAGATTGGTCAGAAGTTTAATGCCGGTAGCGGTAAGGTAAAGATTATTGTTGAGTGGCAGACATGCAGCAATTCTGAATGTCTTCCTCCAACTGACCAGGAGATTACTGTTGAAATTCCTGGTACAGCAAGTGTTGCACAGGCTAAAGAGGTAAAATCTGAAAGTAAGGTTGAGGCTGTGGCAGAGGTTGTTGCACCAGTTTCTAAAGAGGATGGAAAATCTATTTGGGCAATTATATTTGAGGCTATTGCATGGGGTTTTGTAGCATTGCTTACCCCTTGTGTATTCCCAATGGTTCCAATGACTGTCTCTTTCTTCCTAAAGAATTCTGGCAGTAAGGGGAAAGGAAGATTCTACGCATCGTTTTATGGATTCTCAATTGTTGCTCTATACACAGTTCCAATTGCGGTAATTATCCTGTTGACCTATTTCTTAGGTGGAGATGCAATTACCGCAGATATATTCAACTGGCTTGCTACACACTGGATTCCAAATATTCTGTTCTTTGTTATTTTTATGGTTTTTGCAGCCAGCTTCTTTGGTGCATTTGAGATTACAATGCCAAGTTGGTTGGTAAACAAATCAGATACAAAGAGTGACAAGGGTGGTTTGATTGGTGTCTTCTTTATGGCTCTTACACTGGTATTGGTATCATTCTCTTGTACTGGTCCAATTGTAAGTTCAGTGCTTATCAAGAGTACCCAGGGTGAGATTTGGGAGCCAATCATTACAATGCTGGCTTTCTCTGCGGCATTTGCTTTGCCATTTACTGTGTTTGCATTTGCTCCATCTTTGTTAAAGGATCTTCCAAAGAGTGGTGGATGGTTAAACTCTGTAAAAGTTGTATTGGGCTTTATAGAGGTGGCTTTAGGATTAAAATTCCTAAGTGTTGCAGATCAGGTTTATCAGTGGAATCTATTGGATAGAGAGGTTTATCTTGCAATCTGGATAGTTGTATTCTCGCTACTTGGTCTATACCTTTTAGGCAAGATAAGATTTGTGCACGATTCTCCAGTTGAGCATTTGTCGGTGAAGAGACTGTTCTTTGCAATTGTGGTATTCTCTTTTGTAGTTTATATGATTCCTGGTATGTGGGGTGCTCCTCTTAAAGCTTTAAGTGGTTACTTGCCTCCGGTAGAGAGCATAGACTTTAACTTGGCTAAGCAAAATGTTGTATATACACAATCGGGCTCTGAGCAGCACAATGTGTACCCTGCAAAGAAGTTTACCCAAATGGGATTGAAACATATTGACGGAATCCCTGGATTCTTTGATTTGCAGGAGGCTTTGGAGTATTCTAAAATAGTGAACAAACCAGTATTTATAGATTATACAGGTGCAGCTTGTGTAAACTGTAGAGAGATGGAGGCTGTTGTATTCAGTGATTCAAAGATTAGAGAACTGCTTAACAACAAATTTGTGTTTGTCTCTTTGTATGGTGATGTAAAGACAGAGGTGCCTCAGGAGGATTGGGTTACTCTTCCAAATGGTAAGGTGTTAAAGGCTTTGGGAAAAATTAACACTAACTTTATAATGGAGAAGTATAAAGTTAACGCTATGCCGTACTATATTATTGTTGATGCCAATGGCAATGAGATTGTTCCAGCCAGAGGCTATAATTTGGATAAAGAGGCTTTTGAGCAATTTCTTAATAATGCAGTAGAGGTTTATGCAACATTGTAACCTTAAACTTATAAGAGAGTATATCATAATTACTGTAGCCTTATGCTTTTATGTGTTTGGCTGGACTGGGTTTTTAATTCCAAACCAGATCCCTGGAGGTGGTATAACAGGTATCTCAACCATTCTTAATTATGCTTTTGGCTGGCATGTATCTTACTCTTATTTTATAATAAATGTAATACTGCTGGTGGTTGGCACAATTATAATGGGTAGAGGCTTTGGGGTTAAGACAGTCTACAGTATTGTGGTAAGTTCTATTTATTTTGAGTTCTTTCCGTTAATTCCTTGGACATCTGAGATTACAGATCCACTTATTAATGCAATTGTTGGAGGTGGATGTTGTGGTGTAGGTATAGCGTTGGTGTTCACTCAGGGAGGAAGTACCGGAGGTATAGATATCATTGCCCTAGTTATAAACAAGTATAGAGACATAACTCCAGGAAGAATATATGTTATATCAGATTTTCTGATTATTTCATCTATTCTTTTCCTTCCCGACAAAAACTTGCAGGATGTAGTTTATGGATACATAATGACAGTAGCTTTCTCAACTACAGTAGACCAGCTTCTTACTGGAAGCAAGCAAGCTGTTCAGTTGCTTATTATAACAAGCAAGTATAAAGAGTTGGCAGACAAATTGTGTTTTGAGATGGATAAGGGTGTCACTTCCATAAACTCTATGGGCTGGTACAAGAAATCAGAGGGGAGAATACTTATGGTTGTTGTAAGAAAGAACAGGCTACAAGAGGTTATGGGGGCCATAAAAGAGGTGGATCATAACGCCTTCTTTACAGTTTCCAGCGTTATGGGTGTATATGGAGAGGGTTTTGAGATGATTAAGGCAAAGATTAAAAAGAATAATGATACCGTAAGCAATGTTTAGCGATTGCCGGATAGAATATATTCTTCTACAACTTTAGGAAAATAAGTCTGCTCAAGCAGGCTTATTTTTTTTGCCACAATTTCTGGAGTGTCATCTGGTTCTACGGAGCAGGTTGTCTGGAATATTATCTTGCCGTTGTCATATATCTCATCAATAAGATGAATGGTAATTCCTGTTTCCTTTTCTTTAGCCTCTACAACAGCTTTGTGGATGTTCATACCATACATTCCTTTACCTCCGTATTTTGGCAAAAGGGCAGGATGGATGTTGATAATTTTATGAGTGTATTTATTTACCAATGCCAACGGAATCTTTAAAAGATATCCGGCAAGAATTATATAGTCAATTTTTCTTGACTCCAGAATTTCTAGCAATTCTACAGGATTTTCTGAACAAAGGTGCTCTTTAGGCATAATCAGGGCCTCTATATTCAGGTTTTTGGCTCTTTCCAATACCAATGCATTTTTGTTGTTGCAAACAATGAGTTTAACATTGGCAGTGTTGCCATTGTTAAAATATTTGGTTAAAGATTCTGCGTTAGACCCGTTGCCAGATGCAAAAATTGCTATATTTTTCATGAATAGTGTATTTATTAGGCAAATCTAACACATTTTTTTTGTTAAAATATGATTTTTGAAAAAATTGATTACCTTTGTAACTTATAAGTTGAATATAAAGACTAAAACAATAAACTTAATTATTAACTAATTTTTTAAAGTTATGGCAGATATTACAGCTAAAGTTAAAGAGATCATCGTTGATAAATTAGGCGTTGATGCTTCTGAGGTTACACCTGAGGCTAGCTTCACAAAAGATTTAGGAGCAGATTCTCTTGACACAGTAGAGCTTATTATGGAGTTTGAGAAAGCTTTCGAGATTTCTATTCCAGATGAGGCTGCAGAGAAAATTAGCACAGTAGGTGACGCAATTGCTTATATTGAGGCTAACAAGAAATAATTTACAGCACAGAGATTGATGGAGTTAAGAAGAGTTGTAATTACCGGAATAGGTACAATTAACCCATTGGGAAACTCTATATCTGAGTATTTCACTAATCTTAATAACGGAGTTAGTGGGGCTTGTCCTATAACAAGGTTTGATGCATCGCTTTTTAAGACCAAATTTGCATGTGAGGTAAAAAATTTTGACCCAACCCAATTTGGAATCGACAAGAAAGAGGTCAAAAGAATGGACCTTTTTGCCCAGTTTGCTATGGCTGCATCTTATGAGGCAGTAAATGACAGTAAATTGGATTTCGAAAATGAGGACAAAGACAGGATTGGTGTTATAATAGGATCTGGTATTGGTGGTATTACCACCCTTACTTTGGAAGCAATGGGTTATAGCGAGGGCGGAAGAGTTCCTCGTTTTAACCCATTTATGATTCCTAAGATGATTCCAGATATTGCAGCAGGACTTGTATCTATAAAATATGGATTAAGAGGTCCAAACTATGCAACAGTTTCGGCATGTGCATCTTCTTGTCATGCTATGATTAATGCCTTTGACATAATTAGACTTGGTAAGGCAGATGTAATTCTAACAGGCGGTTCAGAAGCAGGAATTTCCATTCAAAGTGTTGGAGGTTTCAATTCTGCTCAAGCACTTTCGGTAAGAAATGAGGATTATCTTACAGCAAGCAGACCTTTTGATAAAACCAGAGATGGTTTTGTTATGGGTGAGGGTGCCGGTATCCTAATTTTTGAAGAGTATGAAAGAGCTGTTGCCAGAGGTGCCAAGATTTATGCAGAGGTTTGCGGAACAGGAATGACTGCAGATGCTTATCATATAACAGCACCACATCCAGATGGCTGTGGAGCAACAAAAGTTATGGAATTGGCTCTTGCCGAGGCAGGAATCAAGCCAGAGGAAGTTGATTATATAAATGTTCACGGTACTTCAACTCCGTTAGGAGATATTGCAGAGCTTAAAGCAATTAAGGCAGTATTTGGTGAACATGCATATAATGTAAATATCAGTTCAACCAAATCAATGACAGGTCACTTGTTGGGTGGAGCAGGTGCCATTGAGTCAATTGCATGTATCAGTGCAATGGAGACAGGTATTATCCCTCCAACAATAAACTTTAAAGAGGAAGACCCTGAGATTGATTACAAGTTGAATCTCACATTAAATAAAGCACAAAAACGAGAGGTTAATGTTGCCATAAACAATGTATTTGGTTTTGGCGGACATAACGCTTGTATGGTCTTTAAAAAGATAAAATAACAATAAGTTGTTATTTTTTTAGGATACTAACCTTGCAAAATTTTGCAAGGTTTTTTTATTTCCACCTTTCCATATCAAGTCTGATAAAGATAAATAGGAGTATTGTGAATGTAAGTAATGAAGATCCTCCATAACTTACATAAGGGAGAGGTATTCCAATAACAGGTAATAATCCCATTGTCATTCCCAAGTTTATGAATACATGCATAAAGATGCAACATGCAACACAATATCCATATATATATGTAAACTTGTCTTTTTGCCTTTCACTTAAGATAACCAGTCTTATAATAAGCAATAAGTAGATACATATAAGAAATACAGAGCCAACAAACCCCCACTCCTCACCAATAGTGCAGAATATAAAGTCTGTACTTTGCTCAGGTACAAAATCAAATTTTGTCTGTGTCCCTTCAAGGAAACCTTTTCCAATGAATCCTCCAGATCCAATTGCAATCTTTGATTGGTGAACATTATACCCAATCCCCTTTAAGTCCTCTGTAATGCCAAGAAGGTTTTCAATTCTGGCCCTTTGGTGTGGTTGCATAACTTTTTCAAATATAAAGTCAACAGAAAAAATTAGTGCAATGGAGCAGAAAAAGCTAATTAGCAGAAGTTTCAAATGTTTGAATCTCTTGTTCCAAATTCGGGTAACGGCAAATATTGCAATAAAACAAGATATTATTGCTGCTATATAATATATGGTATCTTCTTCAACAGGTGCGAATGTCTCAAGTTCCCCTATTGAGGGAAGAAATGCCAGAGCAGTAATGGTAAGGGTGCCTGTTAGAACAGATTTGAACAACTGGTTTGTATATAGGCCATAAATTATTGCATATATTCCAAGCAGAGCTGTTATGGCAACCAGTGGTGAGAATATGAGTGTAAGTATGAAGAGAATGATTGACAATATTCCAAACAACAGAATCCATCCACTCAACCCCTCTCTGTAAAGGACAAAAATAAATCCACAATATACCAGGGCAGAGCCAGTCTCCTTTTCCATAACAATAAGCAACATTGGAATAAGAATTATGGCTGCAATTTTTAATGCATCCTTCAACCTGGTTAATTTAAAACCATATTTGCTCATGGTGTATGCCAGCAGCAAAGATGTGCTTATTTTTGATATCTCGGCAGGTTGGAACCTTACGGGTCCAAGTTCAAACCAAGATTTTGAGCCACTAACCTCTCTTCCCAGAAAGATTACTGCAAACAGCAAAGCACAAACCAGTATATATATAATTGTAGAGAGGACACTGTATGTCTTTTCATTAATTATAAACATAACAAGTATGGCACCTCCAAAAGATATTAGCATCCAGATAAATTGCATACCGCATTTTTGCGACAGGTCAAAAATGGATGTATGGGTATCTGAATACATTGCAGCATATATGTTTACCCACCCTATAAAAACAAGAAGCAGATAACATATGACCAGGTACCAGTCAAATCTTAAATTTCTATTTCTGTAACCAACCATATTATCGTCTTCTTTTTACAGGAACATTCTGCATTAAGTTTGTCTCTATCATCCTTTTCTCCAGATTCTTTCTCTCTTGTTGGGATATCTCTCCTGTGAGGTATTTTTCTACCAGTAAAGATGCAATAGGGGCTGCCCACGAACCCCCAAATCCTCCATTTTCTATATATGCTGCAACTGCAATTTTAGGATTCTCTTTAGGGGCAAAGCAAATAAATACAGAGTGGTCTTTTCCATGTGGGTTTTGTGCAGTACCGGTTTTGCCGCATATCTCCAACTCTGGAACGCAGGCCATTCTTGCTGTGCCTCCTTCACCTGCAGGTGCGTTTACGGCCAGATACATTCCTTCTATCACTTTCTTAAAGTGGACTGTATCTACAAGTGTGTAATTCTTTTGTTTGAACCGTAAATCTATTGTGGTGTCTTTGGAGTCTTTAACAAGATGAGGAATGTAATAGTAACCTCTATTGGCTATTGTAGCAGCCAAATTTGCAAGGTGTAAAGGGGTGGTTCCCATTTCTCCCTGACCAATGGACAAAGATATTATTGAGTGGGTGTTCCATCTTCCTTTACCGTAAACTTTGTCGTATAGTTTGGAGGTAGGGACATTTCCTCCCAGTTCAGCAGGGAAATCGCTCCCCAATTTTTTGCCAAATCCAAAACTCATAACCATCTCTCTCCATTTGTCAAATGCCTCAGATGTAGATTTGCTGCCGGTTTTCTCTAGCAATGCTCTAAATACATAACAGTAGTATGCATTGCACGACATCATTATTGAGTGGGTAAAATCTAATGGCGAGGGGTGTGCATGGCATCCTAATTTTCTGTTCCCATATGTGTAACCCATATTGCAGGGGTACTTTGTATTTGGGGTAATGACCCCCTCTTGTAATCCTATTAAGCCATTTACCAGTTTAAAGACAGATCCAGGAGGGTATGATGACATAACTGCCCTGTTGAACATAGGCTTGTAGGGGTCATTTATTATATCGTTGTAATGTTTGTTAATGTTGGCAAGCTTGTCTATATCTATCCCTGGGCTTGATACTATAGCAAGAATCTCTCCAGTAGATGGCTCAATTGCCACCAGGCTTCCAACTTTATTCTGCATAAGTTTTTCTCCGTACTGTTGGAGATAGCCATCAATTGTAGAGGTGATATCTTTCCCGGGAACGGCATCCACATCGTATTTGCCATCTGCAAAGTTTGATTTGACTCTGTTGTGGACATCTCTTAAAAATATGTTGTACCCCTTTTTGCCACGCAACACCTCTTCATAGGATTGTTCAAGGCCAGATGCTCCTACATAGTCTCCTATCTTGTAGTACGGATTCTTTTTAAGGAAAGCTGCATCTGCTTCTGTTACATATCCAAACAGGTTTGCCCCTGCTGCAAAAGGATAGCTTCTTGCAGTTCTTGCAACTGCACTGAATCCAGGGAATTTGTATGCTTTTTCAATAAAGATGCTATATTGCGATGCAGATACTTGTTTTATAAAAGTAATGGTCCTGTATCCAACTCTTCTTCTGTATTTCTTGTACTCGGCAAATTTCTCTTTTACCATATTTATGTCCAGCTCAAAAATGGAGCAGAAGTCAACAGTATCAAATTCTGTAACCTCATATGGAGTAACAGTAATATCGTATGTATTCTTGTTGCCCACAAGAATATTGTTGTTACGGTCAAGGATCAATCCTCTTACAGGATAAAGGGTCTGATATTTATATGCATTGTTCTCGGCTGTAATCTTATATTCATCGTCTATAACCTGCAGGTAGAAAAGCCTTGCAATAAGTACAAGGCCAATAAACAATACTCCCAATATCAAAACATTTTTTCTGTTCATATTATCTGATGTATTTGTTTATTAGGGCAAGGTCAATCAGGATGGTAATAATGGTATTTGCCAAAACAGAAATGATGAATCTTAAGGCAACAAAAGTAATGGGAGAGTTGTTGTAGCTGTCCAGCAAAATGTAAACAATAAAGAATGTTGAATACTCAAACAAAAGTAGCAATGCATATTTTGGCACCTCTATGTTTTTGGATGTAATTGTTTGGTTTTCCATAGATTCAACATTGGCTTTAGAGAGGATAATCTTTGCAAAGAACATCCTTGTATAAGCCAAAGCAACCAAAGCTGCTGCATTAAGACCTATAACACCATCGGCAAACAAATCTATGCATAGGCCATATAACAAAGCTATAAGCATATATATTGTCCTGTTTAAGGACAATGGTAAAGAAATTATGTATATTGGGAATATGGCAACATACAGCATAGGCCAGATATTTACAAAGTCACTTACAAGAATCTGGGCTATGAGTATGATAAAACCAAAGCTTATATATTTCCAGCTATTTCCCATTTGCTCTCTCCTCTATTGCTTTAATATGGTCAATATTGGTGTTGTATACAACCATTACGTTAGACAATGCAGTAAAATCTTCAAACAATGTTATGTCTATTGTCTGATGTGTCCCTTTGATAATCTTTGAGCCCGTAACTATCCCTAAAGGTATATCGGGAGGATAAAGGGAAGAGTACCCGCTTGTATAGACGGTATCTCCAGGGGTAATCTCCAAATGTTGCGGAATCTCTGTCAAATGAGCCTTATTGGTACTTGTTCCGTCCCAGGTAAGGGGTCCAAAAGTTTGCGACTTGCCAATTTTTGCACTAACCTGTTGCTGAGTATTAAGAAAAGAGGTTACATAAGATACATTTTCTCCAGCGGCCCATACTATACCAATTACACCCTTAGGTGTTATAACTCCCATATCTGGCTGGATACCATCTTTATACCCTTTGTCCAACAATATGTAGTTGTGTGTTGAACCAATTGTGTTCTTAATGATTTTGGCATTTATGAACCTAAAAGGAAATTCTTTGTGCATAGCAAATGCAGAAGTATCCAAAGCTTTAAGTCTTGCTACCTCCTGCAGAAGCACTCTGTTCTCTTCTGCCAGATTGGCGTTTATATCTCTAAGTTTGGAATACTCTGCTATTGCAGTCCTTTTTTCCCAGAAGTAAGCCTCTACACCCCTTATGTACTCTATGAGCTTGAATTTTTGAACAAGACCATTGTTGTAGATACAGAGAATACACACAAACTCTATACCCACAAAAAGGAGAAACCTCCCAAGTTTATAATAAATTGAAGGAGGTATTCTCATTTTTTTATCTTATTAGGTAAGAAACTTTATCTGTTCTCTTAAGTGCCAGGCATGTGCCTCGTGCAACAGCTTTAAGTGGGTCTTCTGCAATGTGGAAAGGGATGTTCACTTTCTCCTGAAGTCTCTTGTCCAATCCCCTTAGCAATGCTCCTCCTCCCGACAAATAGATACCGTTATTGACAATATCTGAGTAAAGTTCAGGTGGAGTCTGTTCCAAAACTTGAAGAACAGCTGTCTCTATCTTAGCCAAAGATTTGTCAAGGCAGTGGGCAACCTCCTGGCTTGATATTGCTACCTCAACAGGAAGAGAAGTCATAAGATTAGGACCTTTTACCACGTATGGCTCCGGACCATCTTCCAAATCTGTAAGGGCAGCACCTGCGTGAATTTTAATTAATTCAGCAGTAATCTCACCAATCTTGATATTGTGCTGCTGACGCATGTATTGCTGGATTTCTGCTGTAAATACATCTCCTGCAACCCTTATGCTCTCTTTGCATACAATACCACCCAATGATATTACTGCAATCTCTGTTGTTCCACCTCCAATGTCAACAACCATTTGACCGTTAGGGGCCTCTACATCCAACCCAATACCAAGGGCAGCAGCCATTGGCTCATATATCATGTATACATCTCTACCTCCGGCGTGCTCAGACGAGTCCCTTACGGCTCTTATCTCTACCTCTGTACTTCCCGATGGAATACATACAACCATCTTAAGTGTAGGGGTAAATAAAGAGCGTCTGTTGTTTGTCATTTTAATGAAACCTCTAATCATCTGCTCCGCAGCGTTAAAGTCTGCAATAACACCATCTTTAAGAGGTCTTACGGTTCTTATGTTTGGATTTGTTCTTTCATGCATTAATCTGGCTTTTGTACCATAGGCAACAGGTTTGCCAGATTTTTGGTCAATAGCAACAATAGAAGGCTCATCCAGCACAATTTTGTCATTCATAAAAATGACAGTGTTGGCTGTGCCAAGGTCTATTGCCAAAGACTGTGTTAAAAAAGAAAATGCCATATATACTAATTCTAGTGCTTAAAGTGTCTGATACCTGTAATTACCATTGCAACATCGTTGTTGTTGCAGAACTCAATACTCTCGTTGTCTCTTATTGAACCACCAGGTTGGATAACAGTTTTAATACCCTCTTTTGCTGCAATCTCTACACAATCGGCAAATGGGAAGAATGCATCTGAAGACATAACAGCACCCTCCAACGAGAAATTGAATGATTTGGCTTTTGCAATAGCTTGTCTAAGTGCATCAACTCTTGATGTCTGGCCAGTACCGCTTGCCAAAAGTTGTTTTCCTTTTGCCAAAACAATGGCATTTGATTTGGTATGTTTAACAAGTTTGTTTGCAAAAATAAGATCCTCAATCTCTTCTGGTTTTGGTTGCTTGTTGGTAGCCGGTTTCAAATCCTCTGGCTTCTCTACATATGCGTCTCTCTCTTGTACCAATACTCCACCCAACAATGAACGGAATTTTACATCTGTAGGTTTTGTCTGTTTGTTCTCAAGAATGATTCTGTTCTTTTTGGTTTTTAGGATCTCCAAAGCTTCTGCTGTGTATCCTGGAGCAATAACTACTTCAAAGAAGATAGTGTTCATTTGCTCTGCTGTAGCCTTGTCAATCTCTTTGTTTGTTACAATAATTCCGCCAAATGCAGATACAGGGTCTCCAGCCAATGCTTTCTCCCAAGCTTTTACAAGATCTGCATCAGATGCACATCCGCAGGCATTGTTGTGTTTTATAATTGCTACAGTTGTATCGGTGAAATCAGATATAAGCTCTACAGCAGCCTCTATATCCAACAAGTTGTTATGAGATATTTCTTTACCGTGAAGTTGTTTTGGAAGTGAGTTCTCGCTGCCAAAATAAACACCTTTCTGATGAGGGTTCTCACCATATCTAAGTGCTTTTGAATTCAACTCGCTCTTCTTAAAGGCAGGAATGTTGAATTTGCCGTTAAAGTAGTTGAAAATGGCTGTGTCGTAGTGTGAACTTACAAGGAATGC
>JAFYMJ010000156.1 GCA_017556665.1 Bacteroidales bacterium | reverse complement strand
GGTTCTGGCTATTGGAAGTCCATTTAATTTGAGAAGTACTGTTACTGCAGGTATAGTAAGTGCTAAGGGCCGTTCTCTTCCCGACAAATCTGCTTCATTCAAAATTGAGTCGTTTATCCAGACAGATGCTGCCGTAAATCCAGGAAACAGTGGCGGAGCTCTTGTAAATACAAAAGGTGAGCTGGTTGGTATCAATACCGCAATAGCATCCAATACGGGGTCATATACTGGATACTCATTTGCAGTCCCAATTTCAATTGCACAAAAGGTGGTTGAAGATATCAAACAGTTTGGAACTGTAAACAGAGCAATGTTGGGAATTACAATGACTGAGCTGGTTCAGGAGTTGGCTGCAATGGCAAAAATGGAGAGTGGCGCAGAAGGAGTCTTTATAGCAGAGGTAATGGAGAAGTCAGCGGCATACGATGCTGGTCTTAAGGCTGGTGATGTTATTGTTTCCATCTCTGGTTCCAAAGTGAAAAATCCTTCGGAGGTACAGGCTGTAATAAGTAAATATAGTCCCGGCGATACAATTGAGATTTCAATTGTGAGAGATGGTGAGCCGTTGAAAATTATTGTAGTGTTAAAGGGGATGGATTTTTAAGACAATCTTTTTGGTTAATTTGAAAAGTAGTTGTACCTTTACCCGATAATTTGGCTATATGAGACAGTTAAAAATTACGAAATCTATAACAAACAGAGAGAGTGCCTCTCTGGATAAGTATCTTCAGGAGATTGGTAGAGAAGAACTAATTACTGTAGAAGAAGAAGTTGAGTTGGCTCAGCGTATTAAAAAAGGTGATCAACAAGCTTTGGAAAAACTTACTAGAGCAAATCTTAGATTTGTTGTATCTGTTGCTAAACAGTATCAGAATCAAGGTTTGAGTCTTCCGGATTTAATTAATGAGGGAAACTTGGGCTTGATTAAGGCAGCAGAAAAGTTTGATGAGACCAGAGGTTTTAAATTTATCTCATACGCTGTATGGTGGATCAGACAATCTATACTTCAGGCGTTGGCTGAGCAATCAAGAATTGTAAGACTTCCCCTAAATCAGGTTGGCTCACTGAATAAAATCAATAAGGCCCTTTCCATTTTTGAGCAGAAAAATGAGAGAATGCCTTCACCGGAAGAGTTGGCTGACATATTGGAAATTCCAAAAGACAAGATTGCAGATACTTTAAGGGTGTCGGGAAGACATGTTTCAATGGATGCTCCGTTTGTAGATGGCGAGGACAACAGTTTGCTGGATGTATTGAGTAATCCTGATTCTCCAAATGCAGACAGAGGATTGGTTAATGAGTCATTGAATAAAGAGATAGAGAGAGCATTGTCTACCTTAACAGAAAGGGAAAGAGATATAGTTAAATATTTCTTTGGAATTGGGGCGCAGGAGATGACCCTGGAGGAAATTGGTGAGTATTTTGGGTTGACGCGTGAGAGGGTAAGGCAGATTAAGGAGAAAGCTATCAGAAGATTAAGACATAGTGCAAGAAGTAAATTGCTAAAGAGCTACCTAGGTTAGGTGCTCTTTAGCCATTTTTTGCATATACCTGAATAAGACTAATATAAATGTTAAAACTATGAATAAATACTTATTGTCACTTTTTGCAGCAGGAGTTTTGGTATCTTCTTGTGCAAATAATGAGTCAGCGGTAAATCCATTGTTAGAGGAGTGGAATACCCCTTATCAGATACCACCATTTGAGTCTGTTAAAGCAGAGCATTACATCCCTGCATTCAAAACTGCAATGGCAGCACACTTGGCAGAGATTGATCAGATTGTAAACAATGAGACTGAGCCTACATTCGAGAATACTATTCTTGCATATGACAAATCCGGAGAGTTGTTGTCTAATGTTTCAGCTGTATTCAGCAGCGCAAGCGGTGTAGATTCAAATGATGAGATTAGAGCTATTGCAACAGAGCTTTCTCCACTTAGAAGTGCTCACAGTAGTGCAATCAGTTTGAATGACAAATTGTTCCAACGCGTAAAATCTGTTTACGAGAGAAGAGATTCACTTAATCTTGATGCAGATCAGAAAAGACTTGTAGAGTTGATTTACAAAGGATTTGAAAGAGGTGGAGCAAATTTGTCGGCAGAAAAGAAAGAGGAGTTGAAAGAGGTTAATGCAAGAATTTCTGCACTTCAGTTGCAATTTGGCCAAAACATGCTTAAAGAGACTGCTGCATATACTCTTGTAATTGAGAATGAGGCAGATTTGTCGGGACTTACAGAGAATCAGATTGCAGAGGCTGCTTCAAGAGCTAAAAAGGCAGGTGCAGAGGGAAAATGGTACTTTGGCCTTGATAACCCAAGCATTATGCCGTTTTTGGCAAATGCAGATAACAGAGCTTTAAGAGAGGATATCTTAACTGCATATCTTAACAGATGCAACAACAATAACAGCGAGGATAACAAGGCTGTGATTAAGGAGCTTATTGATTTGAGACTTAAGAGAGCTCAAATTATGGGTTGTGAGACAGCTGCGGACTTTATCCTTGATGACAGAATGGCTAAAACGTCAAAAGCTGTTTATGATTTGTTGGATCAAATTTGGAAACCTGCAATTAAAGTTGCCCACAATGAGGCAAACGATATGCGCAAGCTAATTGCAAAAGAGGATAGCAATATTGAGTTGGAAGCTTGGGACTGGAGATATTATGCTCAAAAATCAATGAAAGCTAAATTTGATTTGAGTGAATCTCAGATGGCTCCATACTTTAAGCTTGAGAATGTTAGAGAGGGTGTTTTCTATGTAGCAAACAAACTTTTTGGATTACAGTTTACTCAACTTACAAATGTTCCACTTCCTCATCCAGAGGCTGTTGCATTTGAGGTAAAGGATAAGGACAGCTCAGTTATAGGTGTTGTATTCTTTGATATGTTTGCAAGACCTGGAGCTAAAAGAGCTGGTGCTTGGTGTGGTGGTTTCAGAGGCCAATCATATAATGAGAATGGTGAAAGAATTATTCCTCTTGTAACAATTGTAGGAAACTTTACAAGACCTGTAGGTGACCAGCCTGCATTATTGACTACCGACGAGGTTGAGACATACTTCCACGAGTTTGGTCATGGTTTGGCAAGTTTGATGAGAGATGTAAAATATGATGGTCTTGGCGGTTATCCAAGAGATTTTGTTGAGTTGCCATCACAATTGAATGAGCATTGGGCATTCAAGCCTGAGGTTTTGAAAGTTTATGCTAAACACTATCAGACAGGAGAGGTTATACCTCAGGAGTTAGTGGACAAAATGGTTAAGGCAGGCAAATATGGTCAAGGTTTTGCTACTGTAGAGTATTTGGCTGCGTCATACCTTGATATGGACTATCATACATTAAAATCTATTCCTCAAGATTTGGATATCAATGCTTTTGAGGCTAAAGTGCTAGGTGACAGAGGTATTTTGAAACAAATTCCATCAAGATACAGAAGTACATATTTCAGCCATACCTTTACAGGTGGATATACAGCCGGTTACTACAGCTATATCTGGGCAGAGGTGTTGGATGCAGATGCATTTGAGGCATTTGTGGAGACTGGAGACATATTTAACCAAGAGGTTGCAAACAAATACAGAACAGAAATTCTGGAGAGAGGCTCTGAGGTTGAGGCTATGGAGTTGTATGTTAACTTTAGAGGCAAAGAGCCTGGTATTGATCCGCTACTTAAAAACAGAGGTCTTAAATAGTAAACAGATAAAATTATGGCAGAAATAATTGTTTCAATAAGTGATTTTGTGTGCGGAATGCCACTGTTCCTTCTATTGATTGGAGGAGGATTGTTCTTCTTTTTCTATTCTGGTTTTACCCCATTCCGTTTTTATGGTAAGGCTATTGCTTCGTTGAAAGATAACGGAGAAAAAGTAGAGGGTCAGATCAGTTCATTTGAAGCACTTACCAGTGCTATTGCAGCTACAGTAGGTATGGGAAATATTGCAGGTGTTGCCATTGCTTTGACAATGGGTGGACCTGGTGCCATTTTCTGGATGTGGGTTAGTGCAGTAGTTGGTATGTCAACAAAGTTTTTTGAGGGAACTTTGGCTGTTATGTTCAAGGGTAAAGATGATTTGGGACATGTTCAAGGTGGCCCAATGTATATGATTACAGAGGGTATTGGAAAGAAATGGAAACCTATGGCTGTTTTCTTCTCAATATTTGGTATGATTGGTACATTCTGTATTATGCAGGCAAATCAGCTTACAGAGGCTTTTACAACTGTATTTACTACTCCTGCAGGTATTGAGAATACAATTGAGTTGAGATTCATCATTGGTTTGATAATTGCAGCTATAGTTGCAGTTGTTGTATTGGGAGGTATTGAGAGAATCGCAAAAATTTCATCCAAGATTGTGCCATTTATGGTAGGATCATATTTCTTGCTTGTATTCTATATAATTGTAACAAATATTACCAAGGTTCCTGGCGTTTTCTATGATATTGTAACCCAAGCATTTAATTTTGAGGCTGGTTTTGGTGCCATTGTGGGTATAGCAATAATTGGTGCAAGAAGAGCGGCCCTTGTAAATGAAGCTGGTGTTGGTACAGCATCAATGATGCATGGTGCTTCAAAGAATCCGGTTCCAGTAAAAGAGGGTTTTGTGGCAATGATAGGCCCTTCTATTGATTCGGGTCTTGTATGTACATTAACTGCAATTGCAATTTTGCTAACCGGCAATTATCAGGTAGCAGGTGAAGGTGTAAAAGGTCTGGAGATTGCAATTGGAGCATTTGAGGCTGGTATCCCTGGTTGGGGCGGATATCTGTTAATGTTTATGGTACTTATTTTTGCATTCTCTACAATGTTCTCATATTCTTACTATGGAGTAAAATGTGCAAGCTACCTTATAGGTGCAAAATATGGTAAA
The DNA here is from genome assembly GCA_017556665.1 of Bacteroidales bacterium. Classification (GTDB taxonomy): domain Bacteria; phylum Bacteroidota; class Bacteroidia; order Bacteroidales; family UBA932; genus Egerieousia. The sequence continues at coordinate 7,010 of JAFYMJ010000156.1, read as the reverse complement.
TACTACAATTACATTTATTTGATTATGATTGTAGTGGCAGCAATGATCCCTTTAAAGGCAGCTGTTGGCTTAATTGACTTGGCATATGCATTAATGGCAATTCCAACAATGCTTACATTATTCATTCTGGCTCCTAAAGCTAAGGCTGCACTAAATGAGTTCTTGGCAAAAGAGAAAGCAGCCAAAGGAAATTAATTTGTTTAATTGATTTGTTAAAGATAATAAAATGAATCCGGAAATATTTGTTTCATTAAAGGCAAAAGAGGCAATTGAAGCCCTTTACGGTGTCCAAGTTGATGATAAACTGGTTCAAACTCAAGCAACAAGAAAGGAGTTTGAGGGAGACATTACTTTGGTTACATTCCCTTTGTTAAAAACCAGCAAGAAATCACCAGAAGAGACAGCCAAACAAATAGGTGAATACATATGTCAAAATTATAAAGAGATAGAGTGCTATAATGTTGTTAAAGGTTTCTTGAACCTTAAGTTCTCCAATGCATATTGGCAAGGTGTCATTAAGGAAATCTATAATGCAAATGATTATGGCCAGTTACCTGCAACAGGTAAAACCATAATGATTGAGTTCTCTTCTCCAAACACCAACAAACCATTGCACCTTGGTCATATCAGAAACAACCTTTTAGGTTGGTCTGTGAGCAGATTGTTGGAGGCAAATGGTCATAATGTAATGCGTGTCAATCTGGTTAATGACAGAGGTATCCATATCTGTAAATCTATGTTGGCATGGTTAAAGATGGGAAATGGAGAGACTCCAGAGTCGTCGGGAATAAAAGGAGACCACTTGGTTGGAAAGTACTATGTTGCTTTTAGCAATGAACTTAAAAAACAGACCAAAGAGCTTATTGCACAAGGAGTTCCAGAAGATGAGGCAGAGAGACAGACTCCAATTCTAAAAGAGGCTCAAGCTATGCTTGTAAAATGGGAGCAAGGTGATCCAGAGGTTGTTGAGTTGTGGAAGAAGATGAATGGATGGGTATATGAAGGATTTGACAAAACATACAACAGACTGGGAATCTCTTTCCATAGAACTTACTATGAATCTCAAACTTACCTGTTGGGAAAAGCTCTTGTTCAAGAGGGCCTAAAGAACGGAATTTTTGAAACTCATGAGGATGGTTCTGTTTGGTGTGATCTTACTCCAGATGGATTGGATAAAAAATTGCTTTTAAGAGGTGATGGCACATCTGTATATATGACTCAGGATTTGGGTACAGCGCATCAGAGATTTGATGAGTATAAATTGGATGAGCATATTTACGTTGTAGGAAACGAGCAAAATTATCACTTCCAAGTGTTAAAGCTAATCCTTAAGAAACTTGGATTTGACTGGAGTGATACAATTTACCACCTTTCTTACGGTATGGTTGAGTTGCCAGAAGGTAAGATGAAATCAAGAGAGGGAACTGTTGTAGATGCAGATGATTTGGTGGAGAATATGTATATGACTGCAAAAGAGACATCTATGGCTCTTGGCAGATTAGATGATATGGGTGAGCAAGAGAGAGAGCAATTGTTTGAAATGATTGGCTTGGGTGCTTTGAAATACTTTATCATTAAGGTAGATCCTAAAAAGACTATGCTGTTTGACCCTAAAGAGTCAATAGACTTTAATGGTAATACTGGTCCATTCATCCAATATACTCATGCCAGAATAAAATCAATCTTAAGAAAAGCTCAAGAGAGAGGTTTTGAAGAGGCAGTTGGAACAGCAGATATGTTACCTAAGGAGATAGAGATTGTAAAAATGCTTAACAATTTCCCTTCTAAGGTAAAAGAGGCTGGAGATGCCCATTCACCAGCAGTGATTGCAAATTACGCATATGAGTTGGCAAAAGAGTTCAGCCAATATTATCACGATGTAACAATCCTTAATGAAGAGAATGCTACATTACGTTCAAACAGACTTGCTTTAATTAAAGTTATTGCAAAAGTATTGGTTAAAGCTATGGATATCTTGGGTATTTCATTGCCTGAGAGAATGTAATTATGGAAATAGGAAGTTTTATTCCAACTACCAAGAAAGAGGTAGATGCATTAGGATGGGACTATATAGACATTATCCTTTTTACGGGGGATGCCTATATAGACCATCCTTCTTTTGGTGCGGCAGTCATTGCCAGAGTACTTGAAGATAAAGGGTATAGAGTTGCCATTGTTCCTCAACCAAACTGGAGGGATGATTTAAGGGACTTTAAGAAACTTGGCAGACCAAGACTATTTTTTGGTGTAACCTCTGGTGCCATGGATTCAATGGTCAACCATTACACTGCAGCCAAAAGATTGCGCAGCAACGATGCCTATACCCCAAATGGGGCACCTAATATGCGTCCAGATTATGCTGTAAAGGTATATTCCAATATTCTAAAGGATTTATATCCCGATACACCAGTTGTTATAGGTGGAATTGAGGCATCTTTAAGACGTCTTGCCCATTATGACTATTGGCAGGACAAGTTGTTACCCTCTATCCTTATAGATAGTAAAGCAGATTATCTGATTTACGGAATGGGGGAAAAGGCCATTGTCTCTATTGCTGAGTTCATTAGAGGAGGGGAAAAAAGGGATAAGAACTCTTTGAACCAGATTGCCTGGATAAGTAAAGAGAAGCCGGAGCAGTCTCCCGACAGAGTCTTTTTGCATTCATATGAAACTTGTCTTAAGAACAAGAAAGCGTTTGTGGAGAACTTTAATGCAATTGAAGTTGAAGCAAACAGAATGCAAGGGAAGCAGATAATTGAGCAGGTTGGTAAAGTTTATGTATGCGTAAACAAACCATATTTGCCATCTACTCAAAAGGAGATGGATTATATATGGTCTTTGCCATATACAAAATTGCCTCATCCCAGATATAAAGGCAAACACATTCCTGCATATGAAATGATAAAGTTTTCAATAAACACTCATAGAGGGTGTTTTGGGGGATGTAGTTTCTGTACAATAGCAGCACACCAGGGCAAGCATATACAGAACAGAAGTGAGGAATCAATAATTGCAGAGATTGAGAAACTGAATGAATTGCCAGGTTTTGCAGGCAATATATCAGATTTGGGTGCACCAACAGCCAATATGTATGGAATGGCCGGGAAGGATGCATCTATATGTGAGAAATGTTTCAGAAAAAGTTGTTTGTATCCTAAAATGTGCAGCAACTTGAATAACTCTCACCGACGATTGCTAAAACTCTACGAGAGAGTTGCTTCCGTTAAGGGGATAAAGCATGCATATATTGGCAGTGGTATAAGATATGACCTGTTCCTTGATGAGAAAGGATTTTTGGACAGCTCCTCTAAACCATATTTTAACGAGCTTGTACTCAAACATACAAGCGGAAGGTTAAAAGTGGCTCCAGAACATACGCAGTCCAATGTACTTAAGCAAATGAACAAACCCTCTTTTACCCTTTTTGAAAGGCTTAAAAGGGAATTTGACAGATTGGTAAGGGAAAATAAACTAAAATATCAGATAGTACCATACTTTATTTCATCACATCCTGGATGTACACTTAAAGATATGGAGCTTTTGTCAAAAAATAAATCTTTAAAGGGGGTATATATGGACCAGGTACAGGATTTTACCCCTACACCAATGACAAAATCCTCTGTTTCATACTATTCAGAAATGGATCCTAAGACATTTGAGCCTCTTTTTGTAGAGAAAAATATTACTAAGAAAAGAGAACAAAAAAGTTATTTGCTAATGAAATAGAAAAAGAGTTTTGTTTTTCAAAAAAATGCATTATAATTGCATCAAATAACTAATGTCTAAGTAAAAAGTATATATATATGGCGCTAAAGAGTTCATCAAGATCTCAAAAGAAGAGAGCGGTTGTAAGCTATGCTAACATGTCTGCCGAGTTGGCAGCAGCCTTTAAGGAGAAATATCCAAAAGGATATTCAGATTATATGGGAGACTTGTTTAAGGTTGACAAACCAGATGGCAGTTTCTTTTATGCTGTATCTATTGAGATACCGGAAGCTATCTATCTTGTAAAGATTGATGTTAAGATTGATGATTATGAGGATGCTGAGAATGATTTGTTTGGAGATGATTCAGCAGATGATGCTGCAGGTGGAGACGGAACATTCCCAGATGAAGATGGAAGCTCTTTTGCTTCAGATGAAGAATAGTGGTATTGTAAAGCCAATGATAAAAAAGGATGAAAATTTTCATCCTTTTTTTGTTATCTTCGCATGAAATACCATTGAAATGATAAAATCTGTAATTGATAATATAAAGAAGATAATCAATAAAATGCCAGAGAGCAAAATGTTGCTTATAATGGCATTTGTTGTTGGTGCCGGAAGTGGCTTAGCAGCTGTTGTCTTAAAGCAGTGTATACACTTTTTCCAATGGATTCTAACAGGATGGTTCAATACTCCATCGGACAGTTTCTTATATTTCATATATCCGGGACTGGGAATGCTAATGGCCCTTTTGTTTGTCAAATTCTTTGTAAAAGACAATATAGGACATGGTGTTACCAAAGTTTTATTGGCTGTATCAAAGAACGAATCAAAAATTAAATCACATAATATGTGGTCTTCAATTGCAGCAAGTAGTGTAACAATTGGTTTTGGTGGTTCTGTTGGAGCAGAGGCTCCAATTGTGTATACTGGCGCAGCAATTGGATCTAATGTGGCACGTTCACTTGGGTTGTCATATAAAAACATGACAATTCTTTTGGGTTGTGGTGCAGCTGGTGCTGTTGCAGGTATATTCAAAGCCCCTATGGCAGGAGTGTTGTTTACGTTTGAGATATTGCTGTTCAATATGTCAATGTCATCTTTGTTGCCATTTGTATTGTCTTCAATCACAGCTACAACAATTTCTTATTTGTTTCTTGGAGAGGCTGTAGCTTTTGAGAATGCACTTATTCCATTCTCAATTAAGAATATCCCTTTGTATGTTATATTTGGAATAGCGTGTGGATATGCCTCATTATATTTTACAAGAACAACACTATGGTTAGAGGATAAAATAAAGAATATAAATGGCACATACAGAAGGTGGATTATATGTGCAATGAGTTTAGGCTTATTGATATTTATATTTCCACCGTTATATGGAGAAGGATATCAGGTTTTGACAGATTTGCTTAACAACAGATCTTCTGATGCAATAGGAACATCATTCCTGTCAAATATCCTTAGTGACGGCTGGTTGTTGCCTATATTCTTTATTGGAGTCTTTTTTGCCAAGGTGTTCTCTATGTCTTTGACAAATGCAGGTGGAGGTGTAGGAGGAACCTTTGGTCCAACTCTATTTATGGGAGGTGTCTTTGGATTTATAATAGCAAGATTGATAAATCTTTCAGGTGCACAAGATGTTCCCGAAGTAAACTTTGTTCTGGTAGGAATGGCCGGACTTATGTCTGGTGTTATGCAAGCACCTCTTACAGCCATATTCCTTATTGCAGAGATAACAGGTGGGTACACATTGCTAATGCCTCTTATTATTACCTCGGCAATGGCTTTTGCAACAATAAGAATGTATGAGCCATACTCAATTTATACAAAACGTATTGCAAAACAAGGTAATCTGTTGACTCATGATTCAGATATGGCAGTGCTCACACTATTAAAGACAGATGAGCTTATAGAGAATGATTTTGCTTCAATTGGAGTTGATAACACATTAGGTGATCTTGTTAACGTAATTGCACATTCTAAAAGAAATATTTTCCCTGTACTTGATTCTAAAGGGATGATTCAGGGCATCATAAACCTAAATAATGTAAGGGAGATAATGTTTGACAAGAGTAAATATTCATCGGTAAAAGTTTATTCATTAATGAAACCGTCACCAGATCTTGTAAAATGTGATGAACATATGGAGAGTGTAATGAATAAGTTTGAAGTAACAGGTGAATGGAATCTTCCAGTTGTAAACAATGAGGGCGTTTACATGGGATTTGTTTCAAAATCAAAAATTTTCTCATCGTACAGAGAGCAGTTAAAACAAGTTTCCCACGATTAATTAATATTTATGAATACTCTATATGTCAATTATATAGCTAATCTTATCTCATGTAAAGATTGGCAGGTTGAAAATTGTTTACAATTGTTGCAGGACGGTGCCACTGTCCCTTTTATAAGCAGGTATAGAAAAGAAGTTACGGGAGCACTTGACGAGGTTCAGGTTGCCCAAGTAAAATATTGTCTTGTAAAGTTTGAGGAACTGGACAAAAGGAAAGAGACTGTTATTGCAAGTATTTCTGATCAGGGAAAATTGACTCAGCCATTAAAGGAACAAATAGAGAACTGTATCCAAATGCAGGAGCTGGAAGATTTGTATTTGCCGTACAGACCAAAAAGAAGGACAAGGGCATCAATTGCAAAAGAGAGGGGACTTGAACCTCTTGCCACTAAGATGATGAGTTTTAATCTTCCCAATTTTGACAATTATGTCTCTTCTTTTATAAATGATACTCTTCCCGATAAAGAAAAAGTACTCAGTGGAGCAAGAGATATTATTGCAGAAAATTTGTCGGAGAGGATAGAGATTAGGCAGGAGTTGAGAAATTTTTACAGCAGAAGTTCCAGACTGGTTTCAAAATTATCTAAAGGAAAAGAGGAAGAGGGGGAAAAGTTTGAGAATTACTTTGATTTTTCAGAAGATTTGCACAGAATGCCTGCCCATAGACTTCTTGCAGTGCTCAGAGGTGTATCCGAAGGGGTATTGCAGGTTAAACTTGATGCAGATGCTGTAATATCAAAAAAGATTGTAAACAAGTTTTTCTATAATGGGGAAAGATGCAGTTCATATTCTCTTTTTGAACAATTGGATATGGCAGTGGATGATTCAATCAAGAGGCTGCTTCACCCATCAATAGAGAATGAAACCCTGCATTTGGCAAAGGAAAAGGCTGACCTGGACTCTATAAAAGTATTTGGTGAGAATCTTAGACAATTGCTTTTGGCTGCCCCTGTTGGGGAGAAAAGGACCCTGGCAATTGACCCTGGATTCAGAACTGGTTGTAAGGTTGTCTG
>JAFYMJ010000155.1 GCA_017556665.1 Bacteroidales bacterium | reverse complement strand
GGTTATATCCTAAATGCAGAGGGTGTTGCTGAGGATAACATGAAAGAGTTGAAGGCAGGTATCAGCTACTTGGAGCAGATCAACACTATCTGTGCAGGTACTGAGTACAGCGCATTCAAAAACAGCTATATTGAAACTGCAGCAGTTCTTAACAAAAACGCAGATGCTGCTCTTGCAGGTTATTGTGTATGTAGAGACTTCACTCTATGGTCAATTCCTGCAACTTATGGTGAGGAGTCATATACTGCATATGTTCTTGTAGCAAATGCAACTCATATTACCCCTATCACTGTTGATACTCATGACAATCATGATAACCACAACAACCATGACAACCATGGCAACCAGGGTAATCATGACAACCATGACAACCACAACAATCACCACAATAACCACGGTAACCATGGCGGTGCAACTGCTTGGGGCGGTGGAGCAGGTGATGCTGAGTAATTTGAAATTTTGATCTGAATTAAATTAATTTGAGGAGACAGCAATGCTCATTTTTAAAAAAATATTCCTTATGGGGATGCTCATGTGTATGAGCATTGCATTGTCTGCTCAAATGACGCATGGAACAACAGGTCTGTTGAATGCTCCGTCTGCAGAGATGCAGGATGTGAAGACTGTGATGTTGGGTGGTAACTACCTTAACAGCCATTTGACTCCAAATCCTTGGACATACGGAACATACAACTACTTTTTGAATGCAACAGTCTTTCCGTTCCTTGAGATTGGCTATTCTGCCACAATGTTCAAGGCAAAGACTATAGGTATTGGCTGGTTTACGGATCCTGAAAAGTTCTGTAACCAGGACAGATATTTCTCTGCAAGGCTCAGGGTTTTGAAAGAGGGACAGTTCTGGGAGCATATGCCTGCAGTTGTATTGGGTACATCAGACCCATACACTGAGTCTGGAGACGGAGAGATAAACACTGTAGACGGCAACGGTTACTTCTGCAGGTTTTATGTTGCAGCAACAAAGCACTTCATGTGGGAGAAGGAGAGATTCGGAGTTTCGGTATCTTATGTTTATAACAGAAGACGCTCAAACCACCTCAATGGTCTGGCAGCCGGAATTACCTACAATCCTTCAATCCTGCCAAATTTGAGGCTTATTGCCGAGTATGACAACATCAACTTTTCTGTAGGTGCTTCATATTTGTTGTTCGACCAGTTGCATGCGCAATTTCAGATGCAGAAGTTGAAATACTTTACCGGAGGATTGTGTTATAAGATACACTTGAGATAATCCGGTTATCATATAGATATTAATGATATAAAAATTACAATAATGAAACGCAAATTAGTTATTCTTTCATTGATGATGGCTGCTTTTGGTGTTGCTGCTACAGCACAGTCAAAAGGCAACTACAACAGTGAGAAACCAACCGACAACATCTTTGTAAATGCAAGTGTTGGTGTACAGAAATGCATTGAGCCAAATGCATCTGAGAACAATGCTACTTTTGTTGTTAATGCATCAGTAGGTAAATGGATCAATCCAGTTTGGGGTTTTAGATTTGGCGCAACCGTAGGTAAAGCCAGCTTGAACTCAAACTTCTATATGCACTACGATGAGACCATGAAAGTTACTTATCCTGTATACAAATCTGAGAGCCAGGAGATCAACAAAACTTTCGGTACATTGAGAGCTGACGGTTTGTTCAACATTACAAACGCTATTGCAGGTTACAATCCTGAGAGAAAATTTGAGTTCTATGCATTCATGGGTCCTGCTTTGCAGTTTGCAAAAGCTGAGATTGGCGGTGATGCAGATATGAAAGCTTTGATCAACGGTTCACTTGG
>JAFYMJ010000154.1 GCA_017556665.1 Bacteroidales bacterium | reverse complement strand
CCCCACAATGATATACCTTTCTCATATACATCGCATATTGGAGAAATGGCTATTGATTCATCATTTGAGCTTTGGGCAACAATAAGGTCTCTGTACATTTCATCTGAGTAGATATATGCACCAACCTCTCTTGCAATCTCAACTATTTCCTGTAACTGTTGTTTTGTAAGATATGCACCTGTAGGATTGTGCGGGAAGTTTATTACAATAATTCTTGTGTTATCCTTTACAAGGTGTCTCAATTCATTTGTGTCAAATTTCCATTCATTGTCACACTCATTTGCTTTCCAATAGGAAATATCACAATTTAATGATTTCAAGACCTCATTTAATGACTGGTATGCAGGGGAAACCACAACCACATGTGGATTCTCAACCCCATGCAGTAGAATATTCATAGTCATAAAGCTCAACTCGCCAGGAGATGCAACTACAATATTCTCTTCACTTACAGTTTTGTAATATTGTTTTATAGCTTTTCTTAGGAATGGACTTCCTTGAGTTTCTGTATATCCTAAATGAAGGTTGTCCCACATCTGTTTTTCGTTGGGAGAAGCTTTACTTAAAATATAATTCATTGAATATCCGTCACAATCTGAACATGAAAACATGTAATCTGATGTGAATTCATATTTTGCAAAATATTTCTCTAGATGGAATGCTGAAATTATCATAATCTAATCTTTATATATACAAAAATAATAAAATTACAATTGTACACTCATTCAGATATAATTATTATATTTACATATGAATAAAATCAGAAGGAATATTTTTGTCTCTATATGGGAATTATATAGAGATGGCTTTAGAAATATGACATGGGGCAAACAGTTGTGGTTTTTAATTTTGTTAAAAGTAATCATATTGTTTGCTGTCCTTAGGGTTTTCTTTTTTAAGCCTGTAATGGCCGGAATGACAGATAAACAAAAAAGTGAGCATGTTGGTTATAATCTTACACATAGAGATTTAGCCATAAAAAAAGATACAATAACAATAGTTTCTAAAAATTAATGTAAGATATGGATGTAATTTCTTGGTCAAGACTTCAGTTTGCTATGACAGCAGCTTACCATTGGCTTTTTGTTCCCCTTACTTTGGGCCTTGCAATGGCTATGGCTATAATGGAGACATTATATGTTGTCAAGAAAGATGAATATTGGAAAAAGGCATCACAATTCTGGATGAAACTTTTTGCAATAAATTTTGCAGTTGGTATTGCTACAGGAATTATCCTGGAATTTGAATTTGGTACCAACTGGAGCAATTACTCTTGGTTTGTAGGTGACATATTTGGTGCACCTTTGGCAATAGAGGGTATACTGGCATTCTTTATGGAAGCAACATTCTTTGCTGTAATGTTCTTTGGATGGGATAAGGTAAGTAAAAGATTTCATCTTGTTTCTACATGGATGACTGGTATAGGTGCTTCTATATCTGCATATTGGATTCTTGTTGCCAATGGATGGATGCAGAATCCGGTAGGTACAACTTTTAATCCCGATACAGTCAGAAGCGAAATGGCCTCTGTTGAAGCTTTCTGGGAGGTGATTTCAAATCCTGTTGCTGTCAGCAAATTCTTCCATTCTGTAACCAGCGGATGGGTTACCGGTGGTGTATTTGTTGTAGCAATCAGTTGTTGGTATCTCCTTAAGAAAAGGAATATACAGTTTGCAAAAAGAAGTATTTATGTTGGTGCATTTGTAGGATTGCTTGGTACATTTGCAGTTATGCTTTCAGGAGATGCATCTGGAGTACACGCAGCCAAATACCAACCAATGAAGCTTGCTGCGGCTGAGGGACTTGAAAAGGGAGGAAATGGTGCTCCATTCAGTATTGTTCCAGGTATTGAGATACCTAATATGCTTTCAATTTTGGCTACTCACAGTGTTGATGGTTATGTTCCAGGAATTAATGATATTATTGAGGGATATACAGATAATGAGGGAAATGTAATTCCATCAGTTGCTCAAAAAATGGATATGGGCAAAGCAGCACTTGATGCTCTTGCCAAATATAGATTGCTTAAAGATACAGATCCTGCAGCTGCAGCACAGGCAAGAGAGGTATTGGAATCTAATTTTAAGTATATGGGATATGGTTATCTTGAATCCCCTACTGATGTTATCCCACCAGTTGGAATTGTGTACTGGTCTTTCAGACTTATGATAGGATTAGGTTCAT
>JAFYMJ010000153.1 GCA_017556665.1 Bacteroidales bacterium | reverse complement strand
TTCCTTTCCAGATGCACGACAACGGCTACAAATACCAGGAGATAGCCGACGAGCTTGGCCTTCACCTTGGCACTGTAAAGAGCAGAATCCATTTTTCCCGACAGAAACTTATGGAGAAACTGAAGAAATAGAAAAAGTGCCCATTAGGACGACGTCCCAATGGGCACTATAAGCACAAAAAAGAGGGCAGCCACCTGGCTACCCTTTTCTTATTGCTCTTTGGCAGTCTCTTCTTTTGAGAAGAACTTATATTGGAATATAAGCATATAGACTACTGCCACTGATATGCATGCATCTGCAAAATTGAAAACCGGACTGAAGAAGATGAAATCCTCGCCTCCACAGAAAGGCATCCATTGCGGCCAGGTTGCTTCTATTATAGGAAAATAGAACATATCCACCACCTTTCCATACAGGAGTCCTGTATAGCCTCCGTCGGGAGGAAAAAGCTGTGCCACCTGGGTATATGTGGATGCACTGAATATCTCTCCGTAGAAAAGGCAGTCCAGAACATTTCCTACTGCCCCTACAAGGACAAGAGCGAGCCCCACAAGAACTCCTGTGGGGGTATCCTCTCTCTTGATTAGTCTTCTGATGTAAACAATTATGAAGCCTATCAGCACAACTCTAAAGAGACTTAATGCAAGTTTCCCGATAGAGCCGCCAAACTGCATACCAAACGCCATGCCGTTGTTCTCTATAAAGCAGATCTGGAACCAGTCTCCAAATACGGGGATACTCTCCCCAATTGTCATGTTCAGCTTTACTGCAAATTTTATTACCTGGTCTATAACAAGCAATAAAATCACCAATAGAGAAATCCAGCTACCTTTGGATAACTTCATAGATTACCTCTTGTTTTTAGCCTCAACGCTCAAGGTTGCATGAGGTACAAGCATAAGTCTCTCCTTAGGGATAAGTTTGCCTGTCTCCCTGCAGATACCGTATGTCTTGTTCTCGATTCTTATTAGAGCAGCCTCAAGGTTCTGGATAAACTTGTACTGTCTCTGTGCCAACTGGCCCGACTCCTCCTTTGAAAGTGAAGATGCTCCCTCCTCAAGGACTTTGAATGTTGGAGATGTATCCTCAACACCATTGCTTGAGCTGTGGGTAATTGCAGCCCTCAACTCCTCATAGTCCTGCTTTGCTGTCTCAAGTTTCTGAAGAATCAGCTCCTTGAACTCCTGCAGCTCCGCATCGCTATACCTTACTTTCTCTTCTGTACTCATAACTATCTGATTTTGTTATTACAAAGTTAACAACTTAATTGAAATCTGCAACATCTCACCATTCTCCCACTCTACCTCCTCGGCACCCTCAAGAGAGTCTGCAAGGGTGATGTTTCCGCACAAAGTCTGCTCACATACATATGTAGCATACTCTGCAAGGGATTCTACAACATCATCACGTTTTACAATGGCAACCTCAACTTTATCTGTAATCTCAAAATCCTTCTCTTTTCTCAAATTCTGGATTCTGTTAATCAGCTCACGTGCCACACCCTCTTTCTTAAGGGCGTCAGTAATGGTGATGTCCATTGCAACGGTAAGCTTGCCCTCAGTAGCTACAAGCCATCCTGGCATATCCTCAGATGTAATCTCGTAGTCAGCCTTGTCTAGGGTAACCTCACCTGCAGGCAATGCAAATGTATAGTTCTCTGAAGCCTCAATTGCAGAGATATCGCTCTGTGAGAACTGTGCAAATGCAGCGGCAATGTCTTTCATCATCTTGCCGTATTTCTTGCCCAATGTCTTGAAGTTAGGTTTGATCTTCTTGGTGATCAATCCCTCGGTATTGGTAATGAACTCAACCTCTTTTACGTTAATCTCACTCAAAACAAGGTTCTTAACCTTCTCAAGCTGTTCCTGGATCTTAGGATCAAGAACAGGAATAATGATCTTGGCAAGAGGCTGTCTTACCTTAATGTTCACTTTCTTTCTAAGTGCAAGTACCATAGAGGTGCTCAACTGAGCAAGAGCCATTCTTTCCTCAAGGTCCTTGTCTATATATTTATCCTCAACCTCAGGCATAAGCACAAGGTGTACAGAGTTCTCTGAATGCATTCCTGAAACAGCGTTCAAATCCCAGAAGAGTCTCTCCATAAAGAATGGAGCTATTGGTGCTGCAAGAACTGCTACAGTCTCAAGGCAAGAATACAATGTCTGG
>JAFYMJ010000152.1 GCA_017556665.1 Bacteroidales bacterium | reverse complement strand
TCAGGCCAATAAGGCAGATGCAAAAAATGTTGGCACAATGCAGGCATATAAGGTAAAGACTTTTACTGAGAAGCCTAATCTTGAATTGGCAAAGGTGCTTGTTGCAAGTGGAGAGTTTTGCTGGAATTCAGGCATATTTGTATGGAATGTAAAGACAATAGCACAAGAATTGGAAAGATACATCCCAGATATTGCAAATCAGTTTAAAGATGGGGAGCCATATTATTATACTCCCGACGAAAAAGCCTTTATTAAGGGAATATATGAAGCATGCAACGGCATTTCAATAGATTATGCTGTTATGGAAAAAACAGAAAAGAGTTGGGTGGTATCTGCAAGTTTTGGCTGGACTGATTTGGGGACATGGGACTCATTGTATGACAGAAGTGCCAAAGATGAAAATGGAAATATGGTTGATGCAGAGAGAACAATGTTGTCGGCGACCAGTAACAGTGTGGTTGTCTCTAAGGAGAAAGATAAACTTGTTGTTGTAAAGGGACTGGACAATTATATGGTTGTGAGTACAGATGATGTTCTTTTGGTATGTCCAAGGGATGCTGTTGAGTTTAAAAATGTAATAACAGATCTGGCACTTAATGAACTTTCTGATTATCAGTAATTGCAGGTAAAATTAAAGAAGAAATTATGGACAATATTCTAAAACTGAATATACAGAGTGAGATAGGCCAGCTGGAGGGGGTAATATTACATTCTCCGGGTGCAGAGGTGGAGAATATGACCCCGGGAAATGCTCAAAGGGCTTTATATAGCGATATTCTTAATTTGTCTATTGCCCAGAATGAGTATGTTCAGCTACTAGGTGTTTTAGGTAAATATACCAGAACATATCAGGTGATGGACCTGCTTGAAAGGTATTTGAGGGATTATAGACAAAAAGAGGTGCTTGTTGGGAGAATATGTATTGCAGAACATGTTACAGATTATTTTGATGATCTTATGGCAATGGATTCTGCCACTTTAGCAAAATCGTTGATTGAGGGTGTTCCGGCAAAAATCAACTCTTTAACAGCATATCTTAATGACGAGTATTATGCACTATATCCGCTGTATAATTTCTATTTTACAAGAGATGCATCTGTAACAATTGGCAATAACGCCCTTATATGCAGGATGGCAAATAGGGTAAGGATGAGGGAATCCATTATTATGGAGGCAATTTTTAAAGGTTCCGGTGCTTTTGACTGCGGAATAATAAATGCTTATGATTTTAATCCCGGCAATGAGCAGATATATATGGAGGGGGGAGATATTTTAATTGCCAGGGATGATATTTTGTTGATTGGTAATGGGGTGAGAACAAGTACGCATGGAATAGATATGCTGGTTAACAGGTTATGCAAAGAGAATCATAAAGGGAAGAAGCATATTATTGTTCAGCAATTGCCGTCGCAACCAGAATCATTTATTCATCTTGATATGGTGTTTACAATGCTTGACAGAGATAAATGTATGGTGTATGAACCCCTTATCTTAGCAGATAACCAGTACCAGACAGTGCATATTACAATAGATAATGGTAAGGTTTCAAATATTAAGTCTGTTCCTAACATATTGGACGCATTAAAGAAATTGGGAATGGATTTGAAACCAATTGCATGTGGAGGTAGAGAGGATATATGGACTCAAGAGAGGGAACAGTGGCATAGTGGAGCAAACTTTTTTGCTATAGCTCCTGGTAAGGTTCTATCGTATGCAAGAAATGTGTACACTTTAAATGAGCTTAACAATGCTGGATTTGAGGTTATTCCTGCATGGGATATCATAAATGGGGTAAAGGATGCAAACGATTACAATAATTGTGTAATTACCATTGAAGGAAGTGAATTGCCAAGAGGTGGTGGTGGTGCAAGGTGTATGACAATGCCAGTTAGCCGCAAGCCGCTATAAAATTTTTTACAAACTTTCTTTTTTTATATTTACATTTGCACTCCAAATAATTTATTATGAGACAGAAAATTGATGCGTTATTGCAAGAAATTGCAGAGTTAAAGGCTCAAAAGCTACAGGAGGTAGAGGATATTAGAGTAAGACTTGTGGGTAAGAAAGGTTCTGTAACTAAGCTATTTGAGGATTTTAGAAGTGTTCCAGCAGAGCAAAAAAGAGAGTTTGGACAATTATTGAACGTTCTAAAAACTAAAGCAGCAGAAAAGATAGAGGAGTTAAGAGAGGCATTGGAGAACTCAGCATCTTCCAACGAGCCATCTTTTGATTATACAAAACCTGGTGACAGATTTGATTTAGGTACAAGACATCCTATATCAATAACAAGAGAAGAGATTCTATCAATTTTTGGGAAATTTGGATATGCGGTAGCAGAGGGTCCAGAGATTGAGGATGATTGGCATGTGTTTGGTGCACTTAACTTCCCGCCAGAGCACCCTGCAAGGGATATGCAAGATACATTCTTTATCTCAACAGGTGATAATCCAATTCTTCTTAGAACACATACAAGTTCTGTACAGGTAAGAAGTATGGAGAAGATGGATTTACCTATCAGAATAGTGTGTCCAGGTAGAGTGTTCAGAAATGAGGCAATTTCGGCAAGAGCTCACTGTATCTTCCATCAGGTAGAGGGTTTGTATATAGATAAAAATGTTTCATTTGCAGATTTGAAACAGGCAATTCTGTTGTTTGCAAAAGAGATGTTTGGAGAGCAGACAAAAATTAGAATGCGTCCATCATACTTCCCGTTCACAGAGCCAAGTGCAGAGGTTGATGTAAGTTGTAATATTTGCGGCGGCAAGGGTTGTAACATTTGTAAAGGAACAGGCTGGTTGGAAATTATGGGTTGCGGTATGGTAGACCCTAACGTTCTTAAAGCATCCAACATAGATCCTAATGAGTATTCTGGTTTTGCTTTTGGAATGGGTGTTGAGAGAATTGCAATGCTTAAATGGCAAGTGAAGGATTTACGTCATTATTTCGAGAATGATGTAAGATTCCTAAAAGAGTTTGAAACAGTAGTGTAAATACTAAAAAATAGGGATTAGTAAAGAAATTTCTAAATATTTTTTGGAAGTTTAAAAAATGTATATATCTTTGCAATCCCAAATGCGGAAATAGCTCAGTTGGTAGAGCACAACCTTGCCAAGGTTGGGGTCGCGAGTTCGAGCCTCGTTTTCCGCTCTAAGTTAAGAAATTAACACAATAGTTCTTTTGGGCTCGGGTGGTGGAATAGGTAGACACGCAGGACTTAAAATCCTGTGGGCAGAAATGCCCGTACGGGTTCGATTCCCGTCCCGAGCACGGGCAAAATGCGGAAATAGCTCAGTTGGTAGAGCACAACCTTGCCAAGGTTGGGGTCGCGAGTTCGAGCCTCGTTTTCCGCTCAAAAGCACTCAAGAGATTGAGTGCTTTTTTTTGTTGTCTACACTGCTCGAATGAGC
>JAFYMJ010000151.1 GCA_017556665.1 Bacteroidales bacterium | reverse complement strand
GTATTGCCTTTGGCTGGTTTATGATTATAGTTATTGGCCACATAGAGGTATTGCTGTATGTACCACAAAAGATTGGCAGATTATATTATCCTATATTTTTCAGATACTTTGTAAAGCAACAGGGCGACATTTCATTAAAAGGAGCATTCTTTTTCTTTTTAATGGATTTCTTCTTGCTTGTTATACTTAGTGGTGTGGGGCTTGCAATGTACAAGCGAATCAGATCCACCGCATTGGGAATGAGAAGAACCACAAAACCATGCTTTGCAGATAGAGTTGCACTTATATGTTTGTGGAGCATATTTCCCCTAAGACTCCTAGCAGAGAGTTTTACAGCCGGAATAGCAGGAGGAAGCTTTCTTACAATACCAATGCACTGGCTATTTGCCAGCTTCCTTAGCAACGATTATCACATATTGCCAACCTGGTGGGCATATTCTACCGCATTGGGACTGTTTTTCATCTGCTTGCCATTCAGCCGATACATGCATATTCCAACAGAAGCTTTGTTCATTCTCCTTAGGAATGCAGGCTTAAAAATAAGACATCCAAGAAAAGGATTTGCAGAGGCTCAGATATATTCATGCTCAAGTTGCGGATTATGCATAGATGCGTGTCCAATGAATATACAGAAAAAGAACCTACCCTACTCTACTGTATATTTTACCAGAGCAATGAGAAGACACAGCACCAAAAAGATCAATACAATCTCCGACAAATGTCTTATGTGTGGCAAATGTGTTGCCGTATGTCCGGTTGGAGTGGATTCGTGCAGCATGAAAACAGCACAAAGGGCAACTGTCACAAACAGCTTAAAATATGATTACAGTTATATAAACAATTCAGTACCTGCTGTTTCCACAATCCAAGACATACAACATAAAGAAAAGGTATTGTATTTTGCAGGTTGCATGACACAGCTTACTCCAACTATACTAAAAAGTATGGTTTCAATTCTTGAGAGCAGCAATACAAACTATCAGATTGCAGATAAAGATGGAGGCTTGTGCTGTGGACGCCCTTTGCTTCTTTCAGGCAAACTTGATGCTGCAAAAGAGGTTATAGCAAAAAACACACAACTTATAAAAGAGAGTGGCTGCACAACCTTATTGCTATCTTGTCCTATTTGTATGAAAGTATTTAAAGAGGACTACAATCTTAAAGAGATTAAAATAATACATCATACACAATTTATTGATACCCTTATTAAAGAAGGAAAAATTAAAGTTACCCAAGGGGCTGAATCTATGGTATTCCATTCCCCTTGCGAGCTTGGAAGAGGTTGTGGGGTGTACAATGAACCTCTTAATGTAATCAAATCTATCGGGGAGCTTAAAAAGGCTGAGAAAGAGGGAAAAGAGAGTGTTTGTTGCGGAGGAAGTTTGGGTAGCCTGACTTTAAATTATGAGGACAGGACAAAAATAACACAAGGTTCATTAAAAGTTCTTACCTATAATAATCCCGATAAAATCATTACAGCTTGTCCATTGTGTCTAAAGACATTCAAAGATCAGAGCAATGTACCTGTCCTGGATAT
The DNA here is from genome assembly GCA_017556665.1 of Bacteroidales bacterium. Lineage (GTDB taxonomy): Bacteria > Bacteroidota > Bacteroidia > Bacteroidales > UBA932 > Egerieousia. The sequence goes on along the minus strand of JAFYMJ010000151.1, from coordinate 4,951 downwards.
AGCACAAGCTGTTTGTGACAATATGAAACAGAAATAGTAATAATATAAAAATCTTGATAATGGAATTCAAACCTACAGCTTACACGCTTCAGAGTTGTGCATCCAAAAGAGAGTTTGCAGACTCAGGATGGATGTTGGCAGATAAAGAAGACAGTTCTCCTGCCTTTGTAAGAGCTATCTACCAAAACAAGCAAATTAATTTTAAAGACAATTCATACGGCATTTACAAATTTGCCGATTGGCTTCCAATCCACAAAATGCTTGAGGGCTCATGTGCCCCTGTCACTTATAAGAGTGAAGGTTTGGCAAATAAACTTGGCCTTAGCAACCTTTACATTACATTCAGCGGATGGTGGCCAGAAAAAGGGGCAACAATGCAAACTTGCTCATTTAAAGAAACTGAGGCATACTCTGTATGTGCAAGACTACCTAAAGACAATGACAAGATACTTGTTGTTGCATCTGCCGGAAATACAGCCAGAGCATTTGCCAAAGTATGTTCAGAAAACAACATTCCAATTGTTATTGCAATTCCATACGATAACCTTAATGCTCTTTGGTTTAAAGAACCACTTAATGATTGCGTTAAAATAATTTGCTCTCCTGCAAATACAGACTATTTTGATGCTATTGCTCTTGCAGCAAAACTAAATTCAAGTTCTAAGTTCATAGAGGAAGGCGGTGCAAAGAATGTTGCCAGAAGAGATGGTATGGGAACAACAGTCCTATCTGCTGCTGAACATATTGGCAGAATTCCCGACAGTTATTTCCAGGCAATTGGAAGTGGTACAGGTACCATTGCTGCATACGAGGCAAACTTAAGACTTATGGAAGATGGAAGATTCGGCAACCATTTGATGAAACTTATCCCTTCGCAAAACCTTCCATTTGTTCCAATGTATGACGCATGGAAGGCTGACAGCAGAGCATTGCTTATTGCAGACGAGGATAAGGCAAGAGAAGATGCCCTTAAAATTACAGCCAAAGTACTTTCTAACAGAAAACCTCCTTACGGAATTGTTGGAGGCTTGTATGATTGTCTTAAAGCCACTGATGGAGATATAGAAGTTGTTACAAATGAGGAACTTGACAATGCTTGCAAATTATTTGAAGAGATAGAGGGTTCAGATATCCACCCTGCAGCCGGTGTTGCAGTGTGCAGCTTGATTAAGGCTGTAGAAAGCGGTAAGGTGAGCAAAGATGAGGTTATAATGCTTAATATTACCGGCGGTGGTGAGAAACGATTTAAAAATGAGCATAAGTGCATAGAAGTTAAACCTCATTTGGTTATAGATGCAGCTACAAGTGCAGAGGATGTATGTGCAGCTGTAGAGGGATTATTCAAATAAAGTATATATAAATTTTAATTGAAATGAATTTTAAAATTTCAGAAGTATTTCAACCTAAAGTACTTGAGGTATTCAAAAAAGGTTGCTACAGTAAAGAGGCATTTACAGCCGACCTTATTGCAGGTATTATTGTAGGTATTATTGCACTTCCTTTAGCAATTGCATTTGGTATTGCATCGGGAGTATCACCACAACAAGGTTTGATAACAGCTGTTGTGGCAGGTTTCCTTGTATCTTTCTTTGGAGGATCACACTTCCTTATAGGAGGTCCAACAGGAGCATTTATTGTTATTGTCTACGGCATTGTATCACAGTATGGAATGTCGGGACTTATAATTGCCACAGTACTTGCCGGTATTATGCTGGTAATTATGGGTATTTTCAAACTGGGCAGTATAATTAAATTTATCCCCTATCCTATTGTTGTTGGATTTACCAGCGGTATTGCAGTAGTGATATTCTCTACCCAAATGAAAGATTTCTTTGGCCTTACAATAGAAAATCTTCCTAGTGAGTTTATACCACAATGGACTGCATATATAACTAATTTTGGCTCATTCAAGTTGCATGAATTCCTGCTAAGTCTGGGTTGCCTTTTAATAATTATTTTCTGGCCAAAAGTTACTAAAAAGGTTCCAGGATCTTTAATAGCAATTATTGTAGGTACAGTTGCCTCTATACTTCTTGCAAAATATGCCGGAATTGACTTTGCTACAATTGGAAGCAAATTCCCTGAACTTGTAAATGGTATTGAAATTCCTAAGCCTCAGGCACCAAAAATCACATATGAGGTTGCTACATCCCTATTCCAGCCTGCATTTACAATTGCATTGTTGTGTGCAATCGAATCATTATTGGCAGCAATGGTGGCAGATGGTGTTACAGGCAAAAGACACAACTCAAATACAGAGCTTATTGGCCAGGGTATTGCCAACATTATAACCCCATTCTTTGGTGGTATTCCTGCAACTGGAGCATTGGCAAGAACAATGGCAAACATAAACAACGGTGGTAAATCTCCTGTAGCGGGAATAATACATGCAATTGTACTGTTGCTTATCTTCTTGTTCCTTATGCCATACGCTGTTTATATTCCACTTGGATGTCTTGCTGCAATTCTAGTTATGGTTGCATACAACATGAGTGAGTGGAGAACATTCAAATACCTTCTTAAAGGAACTAAAACAGATGTATCCGTACTTCTTATAACATTCTTCCTTACAGTAATAATTGACCTTACAGTAGCTATTGAGGTTGGTCTGGTACTTGCAATTATCCTGTTTGTAAGACGTATCTCAGAGACATCATCAATCAAGGCACTTGACGGCACTACTGTTGCAGCAACAGAGAACGATGAGAAAGCACAATTGGCAGATACAGAGCAATTGGATATTGCAAAAGGTGTAGAGATATATGAGATTGACGGTCCTTTCTTCTTTGGACTTGCAAGCAAACTTGATGAGATTGACAGAGGCTTTAGAAAAGATGACCTTAAAGTCAGAATCCTACGAATGAGAAAAGTTCCATTTATGGATTCTACAGGACTTAACAACCTTAGAAGCCTATGGAAACGTTCACAAAAAGAGGGTGTACAACTTATTTTAAGTGGTGTTAACGATAATGTAAACAACTACCTTAATAAAGTTGGATTCTCTAAAGAACTTGGAAAAGAGTATATCTTCCCTCACATTATTCCAGCACTTGCCAAAGCAAACGAAATGGCAGAGAAGAAATAAACAGTTCAAGACTATAAAATGAAAAAATGGGCGGGTCAAAAATATTTTGATCTGCCCACATTTTTTAGAATCCTCAACACTCCACATCATACTATACTGTAACAGCAATGGACCACAAAATATCCAGAGGTGGCGTAAGCAATCATTGCAGGCTACCAATTTACTTTTGGGTTACCCTCTTAGTATAATTGAGAATGATGTATATGCTTTATCAAATAACTAAAAAGCCTATAATAACAATAATTCCAACCACAACAAGGTCTATCAAACAATAACCCATAATATCTTTTGCATTCAATTTTGCTATTGCCAACGCTGGCAAAGCCCAGAAGGGCTGAATAAGATTTGTCCATGCATCTCCCCAGGCAATTGCCATACCTGTAATTGCAGGTTCTACACCCAACTGTACACCAGCAGGAAGCATAATAGGAGCCTGAACAGCCCATTGTCCTCCCCCACTTGGAACAAAAACATTAACAATACCAGCACTAAAGAATGTAAGGACAGGGAATGTATATTCATTAGAAATTGCAACACACGCATTGCTTATTTCTCCTGCCAATGAAACTCCCTGAGCAGATACACCTGTCATAATACCCATAATACCTGCATAAAAAGGGAACTGCAGAAGAATACCTGCACAAGATGATGCAGCTTTTGTTACAGCATTTACATATCTTATAGGTGTTCTATGGAACAGGATTCCAACAAACATAAATAATAGAATTACGCTGTTAAGATCTAATGTTTTTCCTTTAACAAAGATATTTACAACAAAATACCCCAAACCCATAAAAGCAATCAGCATTCCAAGGATACTGCTGTTATTTAGTTTATCATTAGGTAAAAGTTTGTCGGGATTAACACTTGTACTGTCAGAATCTTCATCTTTAAAGATTTCTGGATTTACTGCAATTACCCTGTCTGCCTTTGGATGCATTAATGTATTTACTAATGTAAGGGCCACTATAACAAAAAATACAATTATTATATTATATGTAGCAAAAATTGTTTCTGAAATTGGTATTGCATGCTCAATGACACCTCTTGTAACTTCTACTAAAGATTTGCCTTCGGTTGCCATTGCCAATGGGATTGATGCAGACAAACCGGCATGCCATACAACAAATCCACTGTACGCACTTGCAATTAAAAGTCTGTAATCAACACCCTTTACCTGTTTTGCAATCTCTTTGGCCAAAATAGCACCAACAATAAGACCAAAACCCCAGTTTATCCAACATGCTACACAAGAGATGAATGTTACTGTTGCAATTGCAGCTGCAGGTGATGATGGAAAGGCTGCTATCTTTCTTAAGCTGTTTTTTACAGCAGATGAGTCAGCCAATGCAGAACCACATACAAGAACAAGAGCCATCTGCATAGAAAATCCAAGTAAACCCCAAATTCCATTGCCCCAATGGTCAAGTATCTCTAAAGGAGACTGGTCTGTTACTGGTATAGCTGCTATAAAAGCAATAAATGTCAAAAGAATTGCAAATACAAAAGGATCGGGAAGATATTTTCTTATAAGCTTCACCGATAAATCAATAATCCTACCAAACATAATAATGAATCGATTGTTTTGAGGGTGCAAATTTAGCAATAATATTGGCTTATTATCCAAAAAATAAGGGTGGCTTTTTAGCCACCCTCAATATTGATATTGCTTTAGAAATTATTTTTGAATCTCTTTAGCAAGTCTCTCTGTCAACATAGGAACAATCTTGTTAGCATCACCAACAATACCTAAATCTGCAACTTGGAAAATAGGAGCAAATTTATCTTTGTTGATTGCGATAATAAGATCAGACTCCTCCATACCTGCAAGGTGTTGGATAGCACCAGAGATACCACATGCAAGAT
>JAFYMJ010000150.1 GCA_017556665.1 Bacteroidales bacterium | reverse complement strand
TCCAATCCTGGTATAAAGTCAAAATTAAGCTTTACATCCTTTCCTTCCATTGCCGATACATATTTAGTTATCATGGCCGGTATTTTTACCCTACCTATATCTTCACATGTAGACCTGTGTGTACAGGACTCCAATATAAGGACTTTGTCTCCATCCTTTAATTGGTCCAACTCCTTTACCCCCAAAAGATAATCATCAAAAGGACCTTTCATCCTTGCCATAAGGACACTAAAACTTGTTAGGAGAATATCACTTGGAACTATATCACTCACCTTCTTAAAGATTTGGCTATCGGTAACAACAAGATTTATGTCTTTGTTTTCTGATATGTATTGGGGCAATTGCTCTGGTTGCAATACAACAGCCACTGCCGCATTGTCCAATATATCCCTAATTGCCATTACCTGTGGCAAAATAAGACGTTGCGATGGTGCCTGAGAATCTATAGGACACACAAGGACAACCTTATCACCCTTGTTTACAAGCCCTTGCAATATTGTTCTTTCTGGTGCACCTTGCATCAATCCTTTAATTATAAAGGCCTCAAGCATATCAATGGCATCTTTCTTTTCATCGCCTTTAAGATTGCATGAGAACTCAATCACATCACAATTGTACTTGTTGTTAAGGTCATTTGCCAAATCTGCATCCAAAGCCTGCAAATCTGATTTGTTATGTACTATACATACCGGAACATCCAGTTCCTTTAAGGCAACCAATATATCCATCTCCTCCTTACTGAATATATTGTTGGTAAACAGAAGCAATCCCATATCCACTTCACCTATTACCTTTAAAGTCTTGTTTACCCTCTGCTCACCCAAATCACCACAATCATCAATTCCGGCAGTATCTATAAGTTGGACTGGACCAACTCCAAAAATCTCCATCCTCTTTTTTACAGGATCTGTTGTTGTTCCAGGTTTATCTGAAACAATGGCAAAATCCTGCCCCAGAAGAGCATTTATTAGAGAACTCTTACCTGCATTCCTTCTCCCAAAAATACCAATATGCTTTACTTCCATAAACTATAGAGTTATAAATTTCTAAAAAGAGAAAAACTTTTATAAATATAAGAAGATTTATCTAATCTTGGACATATACCTGCAAAAGTGGAGATAGCTTTGCCAACAGTTTCAACAGAAAATAAATCTACAATCATGAACAAAGAAAAATTCAGCAGGTTTAGTTTAAATGAACTTATATCATTCATCAAAAGAGAAAAAAGAGGGTTGTTACTTATTGCTCTAGCCTCTTTTGCAGCTTATTTTGTAACAACCGTCATATTGGATTGGGAACAAATTTCAGCCGCTTTTATGAGCGGATGGAATAGCGTGGAATAAAATTGCTATCTTAGAGGTCAAATAACGCTTTATGAATGTTCTACATATTTTAGGGAGTTTAAATATTGGAGGTGCAGAAAACCTTGTTTTGAATTTGTTGGAAACCGCAAGCAAAAACGGTTCACCCAACAAGTACAGCATTGTGTATATGCACCCTTCCAAAAGCAACAGAGTAGAGCTTTTTGGCAAACTTTCTGATGTATCCCTTATTGAGTGCAACAAAGGTTTGGGCAGTACGCTTAAATTTATAAAGGCACTAAGAAAGTACATATGCAAAAACAATATAGAGACTATTCATTGCCATAACAACATAGACGCATATTGGGCTTATCTGGCCTCTTTTAAAACCTCCGTAAAAAAAATTGTTCTTACTGTCCATGGGTTAAACCTTGATTTTAATTTCCTTGGCAAGAAAGTAAAAGTATTTGGCAACGCAGACAGGTTTATATTAAAGCATCTTTCAAAAACTTATGTAAGTGCAGTTACAAGAGATTTTTACAAATCAAAGTACGGATACAATGAACTTGACGGGGAGATAATATACAACGGTGTAAAATTCCACCCTGAAACATTAACAGAAAATTTTATCCTCAACAAGGCAGACTATACAAAAAATCACCCTCTTGCCAACAATGAATGGGTACAGCCAGGAAAACTTGCGTTTGGAATGGTGGGTAACTTTAACACTCCGGTAAGGCTACAGCTGCTGTTGTGTAAAGCTATAGGGATGTTAAATGAAAAATACAAAGGCCATCTCCCATTTACATTTGTATTTGTTGGAGGGATGAATACCCAAAATCCTGAGTTGTACAACCAATGTGTTGAGTATTGCAAGAGCAACAGCACTTTAAATAAAGATATCTTCTTTCTTGGTTCCCGAAATGACGTAAAGGAGATACTTACCATTCTGAATGGATATGTGTATTGTTCAAGTGGAGACTCCTTTGGCCTTTCTGTAATTGAAGCAATTGGAGCCGGGCTTCCAACTGTTTGCTCCAACATTGAAACTTTTAGAGAAGTTCTTGACAATGGCAAATATGGCTATCTGGTAAATAATGATGCATTAGAATTATCCAATGCCATTGAGAAACTATATATAAACATAACAAATAAAAAAGAGCCACTTTTAGATGGTGTTCTAAATATGGCTCCATTTATTGTAAGAGATATCTATTCTTTAGAAAAATGCCTGTGCAAATTTGAGAATGAATATAAAAAGTAGCTATCTTCTTCTGCGTCCCCTTCCCCCTTTGGATGGTTTTGCATCATTGGCAGGATTCTCTATTTTAACAATTTCTGAAAACAGATTTTTACCTTTGTAAAGTGTTCCATTTGTCTGCTCAACAACATACTGGGCCGCAGAAGACGCAATCTCTACAAAGGATTCACTCCTCTTTACCTCAATTAATCCTATTCCTTTCTTGCCTACACCCAATGAACACATCATTCTTATAATGTGTCTTGTTGTTACACTATGCTTGCTGCCAACCGATAATTTGACCCATTTGTATCCTTTCTCACTTTTCTTTGGAACATACTCCCCTTTACTCTTAACCTCCTTCTCTTCCTGAATGTTAAGATCTGGAGCTTGCTTGTAGTAATCCAAAAAACGGTTAAACTCCATTGAAAGGAATTTCTGGATAATCTCTGCACGGTTAAGACCTTTCCATCTCTCGTTGATAAGCGGGATATACTCATTTATCTCTTCCCT
>JAFYMJ010000149.1 GCA_017556665.1 Bacteroidales bacterium | reverse complement strand
TCCTTAACATTGGTAAGTTTATAATACTCAACAGATTTTGAGAACATTTCCAATGCATTTGAATAATCCATCTTATTGGAATACAACATTCCTTTATACCAACATATCTGCCCTTTAAGAACATTTTTATCTGAATCATCACTTAATCTCTCTGCCTCCAGAAATTCTTCCATTGCCTGATAACCCTTATTTTGCGCAAAATATGACTGCCCCATATAAAAATGGTATACAGCTTGCTCAATCTCTGGAGAAATGGCACCGCTACTACATGCAACTGCAGCAAACAGAATTACTATAAACTTGATTAACTTCATTGATTCACTCGCTAATTACAGCAAATTTACAAATAAAAAAGGGGGTAACAAACTTACCCCCTTAAATATGTAATGTAATAGAGTCCAATACTATTTCTTTGGAGCCTCTTTTAGAACCTCAACAACAAATTTGTACCATTTTGCTACTGAGTCAATCTCAACTCTCTCATCTGGTGAGTGAGGAGAGAAGATTGTAGGTCCACAAGATACCATATCCCAGTTAGGATATGCACCGCTTAGGATACCACACTCCAAACCAGCGTGAATAGCCATTACTGCAGGCTCTTTACCATATAATTGGTTGTAAACAATCTTCATTTGTTTAAGAATTGGAGAAGCCATATTTGGTCTCCATCCAGAGTAACCACCTGTAAATGTTACAGTAGCACCTGCCAACTCAAATGCTGCACGCATTCTCTCTGCCAAATCATCTTTAGCTGTATCTACTGAGCTTCTCATTAGTGAGTGGATCTTAATCTTACCATTGTCAGATTTTACAATAGCCATATTGTTTGATGTCTCAACCAATCCTGGCATAGCATCACTCATTCTCTCTACACCATTAGGACAAGCATACAATGCTTTGCATAGGTTAAGTGCTACATTTTGGCAAATTGCCTCAGCTGCTACAGGGGCATCTTCCAAAAATACTACAGCATCTTTATCTGTTGCAGAGTACTCTGCCTGAACCTCAGCCTGAACTTTTGCTACAATAGCGTTAGCTTGCTCAACTTTGTCGGGACTTAAAGCAATAACAGCAACAGCCTCTCTTGGGATAGCATTTCTCATATTACCACCCTCAACACTAACAAGTTTTGCTTCGCAATCTCTTACTAGAGGAAGCAATGCTCTTGCCATAACTTTGTTTGCGTTAGCTCTGTAAAGGATAATATCCATACCAGAGTGACCTCCAACCAAACCTTTTACATTAAGGACTTTACCTACCCAGCCAGCAGGAACAGCCTCTGTTGTGTATGTGAACTCTGCCGATGCATCCATACCTCCTGCACAACCTACATATAACTCACCCTCTGTCTCTGAATCAAGGTTAATTAGAATATCACCATTCAACACACCAGGTTTAAGAGCTCTTGCACCAGTCATACCAGTCTCCTCATCTATGGTAATAAGCACCTCAATTGGACCATGAACCATATCTTTTGACTCTAGAACCGCCATAGCAACTGCACAACCCAAACCATTGTCTGCACCTAAAGTGGTACCTGTTGCATAAACCATATTGTCCACAATTCTAGGTTTGATAGGATCTTTCTTAAAGTCATGCTCAACATCATTGTTCTTTTGAGGAACCATATCTACGTGAGCCTGTAGAATAATGCCCATTCTATCCTCCATACCAGGAGTAGCAGGTTTTCTGATTATAACATTACCTATCTCATCTCTGAATGACTCAAGACCCAAATTTTTACCAAAATCACAAATAAATTGGGCAGCTTCGTTCTCGAATTTTGAAGGACGAGGAATTTGCGTTAAAGAATAAAAGTTTTTCCACACAATTTGTGGATCTAATTGAGCAATAGTGTTCATATTACATTTATTTTAAGTGTTATTTTTCTATTTGTTAATTGCAGTCTCCAATGGGAAACTCATAATTTTACCTAACTGATAAACTGGCATTCTTGACTGCATAATCTCTTTTGATCCATCTTTAAGTTTTGCTATAACTGTCAATGGTTTTCTGTATGCAACTCTACCTTTTGTAGACATTGCAGCCTCGTCAATATTTGTCTGGCCTACTGATTTGCCGTTTGGTATCTGCAATTCAAGTACAAAAGGTCTTCCCTGCACATTTGTAGAGGGCAACAATCCCTCTGTATCTGACAATCTGAACGCAATATATATTTGTTTTGCATTGGAAGCTGTAGGTATTACATCAAAGATTGCTGTTTGCTGGTCATACACACTTGTACCCAAAAACATACTCAAATATGCCTCCTCTAGTCTGTTGATTTCATTAATTACTGCCTGCATAGCCTCTCCGTCAAATGTAGCATCAGTATCACCTGTAATTATATCAAGTCTCTTTTGTCTCAATTTAAAAATAAGCTCGGCAGTTTGCGCAGCCTTTTGCTCAACACTCATCTGAACCACCTCACTCTGTTGCACCGGTACTCTCTGCAACTCCCCAGCCTTACTTACAGATTTATAAAGTGTTGTAGATGTTTTTGTTATATTTTCTCCCGATGCAGCAATGAAACTTTCTGCACCAGCCTGACTCTGAAAACGCCAGTTAACTGGTTTTCCTGTATATGAATCTGATGTTATTATCAAGCCCTGTGCACACAAGTTCAAAAAATTTGCAGAAGCACTTTTTGCTGAAGACAGATTTACAGCTGCCGATATCTCCTCATCAGCCTCTATATAAGGGGTCATCTCAACCTCTTTAACTGTATATGTACTTCCCGAATTCTGGCGTGCCTGAATTCCCAAATATTTTTGGGCATACATTGCATAAGGTCCGGCTACAAAGGATTCATGCTCTGCAGTAACTTTTACAGATATTGTTGTACTTGGCAATGAATATACCACAGCACCCTCTGGAAGTACTACATTAGATGACAACACCTGTGCACTAACAGATGTTGTAAAGACAACACCTATTGCCAGCAATATGGATTTTATTGTTTTCATATAGTAAAGTATAATATTATTAACTCTTTAACCGTATAACTCATTGTAAAGTTTCTGCTCATCTGTGGTCAACTCCTTTTTCCACCTTTTATGACTCCACAACCAGTTGACTTTATTCTTATTTATATCTTCTTGCAAATTCTGTGCAAAAGCTCTTGTAAGATAACCTTGCTCAAGTTGTGAATGATCTTGGCTGATAAGTTTGAAACTTATTCTGTACTCTCCCCTATCTACCCTGTCCATTCCAAGATATACAAAAGGCAACTTAAGCTTTCTTGCAATATACTCAGGACCTGTAAAGAACATTGTAGGCTGATTAAGGAATTTTGTAACAACTCTCTCATCACCTGGAGACTGGTCTGCTATAAAAATATAGTTTCCTGCAGACTCTCTATCCTTTAGCATATGTCTGATTATTGTCTTGCTCTCTATTACCCCACCTTTATTCCTGCTCTTCTTAAACGCATGCATCCGCATCCACTTAAAAAATCTGTCACTATTCTTGCTCCGTGGAGCTTTGTAAGTAAGATAGATATTATTAAGAGAAAAATCATTCTCCCTTATATGCTTTCCATCTCCTGTTAATGCTCCCGACAACTCCCAGTTGCCCAAATGCCCCATAACAAGAATTATCTTTTTATACTTTACACTAAGTTCATCAAGAAGTTCAGGATTTTCCATAGTTACCCTGCTACAAATTTTTTCCTGCGATGCAAAAATTGCCCACAACGCCTCAAAAATAAGATCGAACATATATCGGTAATACTCCTTTCTTATTTTTTTTATCTCACCATATTTAAGTTCAGGAAAACTTCTTGACAGATTGATATCAATCACACTCCTGCGGTAGCCAATACAATTGACCACTGCCGCACAAATGTTTGATAACTGATATCTTATCTTTAGCATATCTCTTAAATCATTACAATCTAACAAATTTAATATTTTTTTTGCAAACCAACAACAACAGCAAAACAGAAGACCAAAGCCACACCCATCAAGAGAAGCAAACTAATGAGAAATGACCACACTACAATATAAAATGAAGGAGCAGATAGTCCCTTCAGGCGGCATTGGCTCCCGAAAAGGGAGGGCACCAGCTCCGCTGGGAGGACCGCACAAGGACTATCTGAAACTTCATTGATACAGACATGGAGAAATAGTTATAAAATAAAATGAAGGGACAGATAGTCACTTCGGGCGGCATTGGCTCCCGAAAAGGGAGGGCACCAGCTCTGCTGGGAGGACCGCACAAGGGCTATCTGAAACTTCATTGATACAGATATGGAGAAAACCGTTATAAAATAAAATGAAGGGGCAGATAGTCCCTTCGGGCGGCATTGGCTCCCGAAAAGGGAGGGCACCAGCTCCGCTGGGAG
>JAFYMJ010000148.1 GCA_017556665.1 Bacteroidales bacterium | reverse complement strand
CCACCAAATACACCATCTTCAATTTCATGTTTAATTGACTTGAGATTGTTATCTCTACTCATTGAGAGTTGTTCTTCTATGTGGTATCTTATGATATATTTTTCATCTATTTCCATTTTACAATTTATCTCTATTTACACAGATTTTATAATAAACCACAACCTATTGGTTTATAAACTCTTTGAGTGCTTCTAAGATCTTGTCTTTAGAAACACCCAAAAGATAACTCAACTCTATTATAAGAGCATTAATTCTCTCTTGTTTCATATTCATTTTTCCATCTTTTATACACTGTATCGAACTGGCTTGTCACATCTCTATGAATGTGTCTATTAGCTTTCCAAATTCTCTGATTGAATGATCTTCTATATGCTGGCTTAACTGGAAACTTTTCAAGCACTTGTCCTGGTAGCCAAAATTCTGAAAACTCTTGTTTGTATTCTCCACATACGAAATACTTTTCTGCTTTACAGTGCCAATTACTAAGACAATCGCTAAACTCACCGGTTGATAACAATTCATGAAAATCCTTATCAAGATGCGTCCATATATTTGATACTTCAAAATTCTCATACAAAATATCAAATATCATGTCCAAAGGAATATTGAATGTATCTGTATCATATGAGTACTCATTACCATCCATTGCAGTATATGTATGAACATAATGTTCGAGTTTGTAGTTGCTTAGTACAACAGAAGCAGACTTTGAATTGAACTTTGCAATTTCTGAAAATGGCTCTTTCAGTGTATTTATAAATTCAATCTTTGCATCTGGTTCTTCATCAGTATAAGACATGTCAAACTCATCACAATCAATATTGAGAACAACTCTTGGTCCAGGTCCAGTTGAATAATCTGTACTGACATATACTTCTAATCCTTTCATAATTGACTTCTGTTTAAATGATTTTCATGATAATATAATTATATGGAAATAGAAATTTAATTCAATAAAGAATAAAAGAGAGGCCTCTTTGGACCTCTCATAATTAGTATTTAAATATTATTTTACTTCTTATAAAATTCCATTGCAACTGGTGTAAATGTGACTTTTCCAACAGTAAATTCTACCGCAATATCATCATATTCAGTCTCTTCCTGAGTAACTGTAATTTTCTCATCTCTGTGATCTGAAAGGAATTCATACTGTGCTGTGTAGCTTCCTTTGAAAAACTCTTCAAGCGATGTTGGATCAAAATCTGTTGACTGAAAATCGTCAATTGGATCGATCTCATCAAAATCATCAACGCCAAAATACCAAGCTACATATTCTCCTACTGTAGTCTTTACAGTCTTTTTCTTAGCCTCATTAATAACAGATTCATTTATATATTTTACAATATTCTTCATTACGTTATTTCTGTTTATTTGATTTATATTTTATCTAAAACAAGGTGGTTGTCCCACAGATATTCCAAGTTCTTTCAATTCTGCCCAGTCTTTAATATGTATATTAGTACCATAAAAACTTAAAATTCCATCAACACGTTTAACTGGATCAATAGATTTAAGTTTCATACAATCCTGTAGTTTAAGATGCCCACAAATTGCAGTAGGTGCTCCTTTAAGAGATGTTAATGAAGGGCATTCTAATATACGAAGATCACCTCCAAGCAGTTTAGGTAATCCTTTTACGGATTTTAATTTAGGACAATTTTTCAATGTAACTCCATCCAAAATTTTAATAAATGAACCAGAACAATCTACTAATGAATCCATGTTTTCACATTTAAGATTACCCCACATATATTTAGGACCGCCTTTAAAATTTTCCAAATTTGGTAATGTATTCATTGTAAAGTTACCATCAATTGATTCTGGACATCCTTCTAATGATGTTATTTTTAATGCTTCAAGTTTTAGATCACCCTTTAATTTTTTAGGAAGACCAACAAGATTCTTTAACTTAAAACAATGCCAAATATGTACAGATTCACAACCTTCTGGTATACCTTTTAAATCAACAAGTGTACTTGCACAACTTATTCTAAAGGTTTTACAAGGAGCAAATACAAAATCTCCATTAGTAAGTGACTTTGCATCTAATGAATATGCAAAGATCTCCTCACCAGGCCATGGTGCAGTTACTACAAATTTTCCATCGGCATTAAGTTCTTCACTAATTGTAAAAAATCCTCCGTCTTTGTAGCTATCTTCTAAAAACTTTCTAACACCTTGTTTCATTTTATGAATAGCCAATTCATCAGATGGCGCCTTTTCTACTAATATATCTTTAAGTGATTTCATAACGTCTATTTTTTTATATGTTATATAATAACAATAAAGGAGGTCATTAAATAACCTCCTTTCAATTAGTGTGCTCCTGAAATTGGTGGTGTCTTATCTCCAGCAATCCAATAACCAATTACTGCAAATAATCCAAACAACGCTCCAAGAATTAATCCATAAACACCATCACGGCCTCTATTAATTGCCATATTGTAACATATATAGGCCCAAAGAGCTGCAATTAAAAGTGAAAAAATTACATCCATATATTTGGTGTTAATTACATATTTCCCTCTTCAGGAATCATATCTTCTGTAGAAGCATTAAAATCTGGATTTTCTGGAGTTTCAACAAATGTACTATCTGTTACTTCAACAGATGCGCTATCTGTTACTTCTACAACTGGCTCATCTGGTGTTACTTCTGGTGTTGATGGTTTACATGCACATACCATCGCAAGTGTAATCATCAATGCTGCAAAAATTTTCTTCATATCTTTATTGATTTATTTGTGATTTAATATATAAAATCATTTACAGATTTTTAATCAACAAGAGCAGGATTATAATCCTGCTCTAATTAACTTATTGAAGTTTGATTACTTTGTAATCTCTGGAAGTCCATCAATGTAGACATTTCTGTCAGTTTTGGCATCAATTGTCTCAGCCTTCATTACATCTGCCAGGTCAACTCCTGTTGTCTCCTTGACGATATCAAATGTTCTCTGCATTACCACTGGAACATTTTGAGATACTCCTGAAATCTCCTGTCCTGATGAACCATAGATTGTTACATCCTTGATTGCAGACATTGGTTCAGCTACTGACTTAGCAACCTGTGGAAGTACTGTCTTCTGCATCTCGAGTACCATCTCCAACTTGGCGAACTCTGACTTCTTGAAGGCCTCTGACTTCTTGTCCATTGCCTCTGCCTCAGCATCACCCTTAGCTCTGATACCTTCTGCCTCAGCCTGAAGTTTTGCCTGAGTTGCGGCTGCTTCAGCCTTACCCTTAGCCTCAATACCGGCTGCTTCCTGGAGAGCTGCATACTTAGTTGCATCTGCCTTAGCTTTTATTGCTTTGGCCTCCTGCTCAGCCATATATG
>JAFYMJ010000147.1 GCA_017556665.1 Bacteroidales bacterium | reverse complement strand
GGGGGTGGCAATGGAGATTGCGAAAACAAGAGTGGCAGACAGCGTAGAATTGGATATGATGGAGATAGGTGAAAGTTTTACTATTGCAATAGATTTGGAGAAAGCGGTAGCTGAGCCGGGTGGAATTGCAGATGTGGTACTTAGAACAGGAGATGTTATATCTGTTCCTAAGTTCAACAGTACAGTAAAGATTTCTGGTGCAGTTATGTATCCTAATACTGTTTCATATAACCCTAAATACAGTTTCTCAAACTATCTGGCAAATGCGGGAGGTGTTATCCAAAGCGGAATAAAAAGAAAAACTTATATGGTGCATATGAATGGCTCTGTTGCAACAAAAGGGGATCCTAACTTTAAGGTGCAGCCAGGGACAGAGATAGTTGTACCTACAAGAGAGGAACGTAAAGGTGGTGGACAAACTCTTGCAGCTATTTTGGGTATTGCAACAACAACAGCATCCTTGGCAGCAATGGTAACATCAATTGTAAATAATGTGAAATAATGTCTAAACTGTTCAATTCATTATCAAATACAATACTTAACTCTCCATATATAAGCAGGTGGAGTGTGCTTATGATTGATTCGTTAATATCAACATTTGCTACACTTTCTGTTTATTTAGTGTTAGGTTTCTTTACAAGGAGCGAGGCTCCATTTAGTACATTTGGTTTTATAGCCTTAACAGCATTGGTAGTCTCATTGTTGGTGTTCTACTTGTTTGGAACCCATAGAGGTATTATGAGACACACCACTATGGGTGAGGTTATTAGAATATCGTTTGCACTATTGGTTAAAAGCGTTATCCTTTTGGGTTTGTATATTGCGTTAAAACCATATTACGGAATAACATTCAATTATACACAACTGTGTATATCGCAGATATGGGATTTGGTTTGTTCATTGGCATTATTGGTAGCTGTAAGAATGTTCCTTATTTACATATATGAGTTGTTCCTTGCAAGTACCCATAAAATTTCCAAGAGGGTACTGATATATGGGGATGATGCAAAGAGTGTGGCGGTGGCAACATATTTGTCAAAGAACAAGCACGCAGAGTACAGAATAGTAGGCTTCATTAAAATGCAGAAGAGGATTAGCAGACACAAACTGCAAAACCTTACTGTTTATACAATAGACAGATATGAGTATTTTAGTGAAGTAATAAAGAAGAGAGGTGTCAACGCAATTGTATTCCCAAGCCAGGCCTCTGCAATGGCAGAGAAAGAGAGACTTATAGAGTACTGCATTAAAGAGCATATTAGGGTATTTATCCTTCCGCAAATGAATGAGGTGTCTGAAGATGGAGCAATCCATACCCAGATTAGAGAGATACGTATAGAGGATCTTTTAGGAAGAGAGGAGATTAAGATTAATATGGAGGAGATTAAAGGGTTCCTTGGTGGAAAGAGGGTAATGGTAACCGGTGGTGCAGGAAGTATAGGAAGTGAACTTGCCAGACTTGTGAGCTCATTTGATATTGAGCAGATAATTGTACTTGACAATGCCGAGACCCCTTTGCATAATATCCAGCTTGAACTTACAGACAGAGAAAAGAACAAACAAGGGGTAAACTTTAACCTTGATGAGTTTGGCAAACGATACAAATTTGTAATTGCAGATGTAAGAGATGTCTTAAGGCTTGAGAAAGTGTTTGAGGCATATAGACCTCAGATTGTTTTCCATGCAGCTGCTTATAAGCACGTTCCTCTAATGGAGGATAACCCTTGTGAGGCGATTAATGTTAATGTGCAGGGCTCAAGGAATATGGCAGATGCCTGTGTAAAACATGGGGTGGAAAAGATGATAATGGTCTCTACGGATAAAGCTGTGAACCCAACAAATGTAATGGGGTGCTCAAAACGTCTGGCAGAGATATATGTGCAGACATTAAGCAGGGCAATTATAAGTGGAGAGGTTAAGGGAAACACCAAATTTATTACCACCAGGTTTGGAAATGTATTGGGATCTAATGGCTCAGTAATACCAAGGTTCAGAGAGCAAATAGTGAATGGTGGTCCTGTTACAGTTACCCACAAAGATATTATAAGATTCTTTATGACAATTCCAGAGGCTTGCAGACTGGTTATGGAGGCTGCAACAATGGGTGAGGGATTTGAGATTTTTGTGTTTGATATGGGAGAGCCTGTAAGAATTGCAGATTTGGCAAGAAATATGATTTCGCTTGCAGGGTTTGAGCCAGATAAGGATATAAAAATTGTGTATACAGGTTTGCGCCCTGGAGAGAAACTGTATGAGGAACTGTTGAACGATAAAGAGTGTACAATTCCAACTGAGCACAAGAAAATATCTGTGGCAAAAGTAAGGGAGTACAAGTATCAGGAGATTTTAGAGTGGTACTCTACCCTTAAAGAGTTAGCATTTAGTATGGACAAAGATGGTACAGTAAAACAGATGAAATTTATTGTACCAGAATTCAAGAGCCAGAACTCAATATATTCAAAATTTGACAAATAATATTCTGTTTATGGAAGAGAAAAAAGATATTGTTAGAGAGAATAATGCAGAGGAGCAAGAGATAGATATTATGGCTATGGCCATGCGTCTTTGGGAGAAAAGGAAGTTTATAATTAAGGTAGTGTGTGTATTTGCTGTAATAGGGTTTATTGCTGCAATTACATCTCCAAATATTTACACATCAAAGTGTGTAGTTGTACCTGAAACTAAAGGTGGTGCGTTCAGCAGTTCTGGTATGAGTGGTTTGGCTGCTATGGTGGGGATAAATTTAGGAGGTGCATCTGGTGGAGAGATGATATCTCCGCTAATGTATGATAAGTTAATGAATAACATAGACTTGTGTAAAGAACTTATGCATACCCCAGTGAACTTTGAGGAGTTTGATGAGCCTATTACAATCCTTGATTATTACACAAATCCAGAGTATGCAAAATTCTCTTTAATGGGGACTATTAAAAAATACACTATTGGGCTACCGTTTACAATTTTGGGGGCAATAAAGGGAAAACCAGAGGAGAAAGATTTGAGTAGTGCAAGTTCTGCTTCTGGTAAAAAGATAAGTGCTTATACCCAAGATGAGTTGAAGTGTTTGAAAGTATTTTCTCATAATTATAGTGTGAGTGTAGATAAGAAAAACGGAGATGTTACTATAACTGCATCTATGAAGGAGCCGTTGGCGTCTGCTCAGGTTGCTGAGAGAATACAGACTTTGCTTCAGAAATATGTAATTGAGTTAAAACTGCAAAAAGCAGAAGTTAACTACGAGTTTATAAAGCAACGTTATGATGAGGCGAAACAAGTTTTTGAGCAAAAGCAAGAGGAATATGCAAAATTCCAGGATGCAAATAAAGCTTTAACAACAGCACTTGCAAGGGCAAAAGAGGAGCAGATGAGGGCAGATTTTAATGTGGCAAAAGATTTGTTCAACCAACTAACTCTACAACTTGTGCAGGCAGAGATGAAAATTAAAGAGGATATTCCAATCCTTACAGTAGTTGAGCCAGTACAAGTACCATTGGAGAAAAGTGGCCCAAGTAGAGCAATGATGCTTATTATGTATCTCTTCTTTGGTGGATGTATTGGTTGCGGATTAATTTTAGGTGGAGACTGGTTAAAAGAGAAAGGGATTGAGAATAAATGGTTGAATAAGATTGTAGG
>JAFYMJ010000146.1 GCA_017556665.1 Bacteroidales bacterium | reverse complement strand
GACATACAACACTTCCTTTACTTGCAGAAAGCAAAATGAGCTTCGCAAAAGCAAAGCTCATTAATATAATAGCGGGTTTGACTGTTGGAACCATTTGCTGGTTCTTTATAAGTTAGCCTTTAATGATTTTTGTAGCTTCAATTGGATCTGATGCTCCAAAAACGGCACTGCCTGCAACCAGAACATCTGCCCCTGCCTCTTCCAAGGCTCGGGCATTTTTTGTTGTTACCCCGCCATCTACCTGAATAAGGCAATTGTATCCTTTCTCATCTATCATTCCCCTTAACTTCTTAATCTTGTCTATAGAATGTTCTATAAAAGATTGCCCCCCAAATCCCGGATTTACAGACATCAATACAACATAATCCAAATCTTGCAGAATATCCTCAAGTAAAGAGACAGGAGTATGCGGATTCAAAGCTACTCCAGCTTTCATTCCTAATCCTTTTATTGCCTGAATTGTTCTATGCAAATGCGTACAAGCCTCATAATGGACGCTTAACCACTCCACACCCAAATCTTTAAAGTTTGAAAGATATTTGTCGGGATTAACAATCATCAAATGGGCATCCAAAGGTTTTGCAGCACTTTTGGCCATTGCCTTCACTACTGGGAAACCATATGAAATATTTGGAACAAATACTCCATCCATAATATCTAAATGGAACCAGTCTGCAGCAGACTCATTAACCATTTTTACATCCTCATCCAACTTACCAAAGTTGGCTGACAACATTGAAGGTGCAACTAAAACACTCATTATATTTCAATTTTAAAGATTTGTAATAATCTCACTTAACAGTTTGGTGAATTTATCCAGGCTAGCCAAATCAAGACGCTCTCCTGGAGCATGGACACCTCTTAAAGTTGGGCCAAATGAAATCATATCTAGTTTAGGGAATTTGTCAAGGAACAGACCACACTCCAAACCTGCGTGAATAGCCCTTACAACAGGATCCACTCCAAACAACTTCTTGTAGGCAGCTTTAGATATCTCAAGAATCTGGGAATCTACATTAGGTTTCCAACCAGGATACTCACTCTCATGTGTAACAACTGCACCAGCAAGTTCAAAACAAGCCTCAACCATTTCTGCAGCAGATTTTCTGCAACTTGCAATTGCACTTCTCTGGCTAGTTCCAACTCTTATAATGTTTCCAGGCTGCATCTTTACTGATGCCAGATTAGTTGATGTTTCAACAAGACCTTTAACATCATTGCTCATAGCCAAAACACCATGAGGAGCACAGTATAGTGCATAAATCAACGAAGCCGCTGTATTTTTGTCAATGGCTTTCTTAGGAGTTCCAATGTATTTATTCTCTTTAACATCGTGGATTCCAACCTCTCCAACGCAGCCGTCAACAGCAGGGTCACTAACTTTAAACTCTTCTTTAACCTCTTCTATTACAGTATTAAAGATCTTAAGAATGCTCTTTCTGTCTCTCTTTGCAAAACCTATAACAGCATAAGCCTCTCTTGCAATGGCATTTCTCTTGTTTCCACCGTCAATCTCATACAATTCAATATCATGCTTAGCTAAAGCTCTATATAGGAATCTTGCCAAAATCTTATTGGCATTTGCCCTGTTTTTATCTATATCGTCACCACTATGGCCACCAAGCGCACCAAATACCTTAAACTCACATTTGATATACTCTTTTGTTGCAGGGTATGTAGTGTATTTGAATTTGGCAGTTGTATCCAATCCACCAGCACATCCAATAAACAGCTCACCCTCATCCTCTGAGTCCAGGTTTATAAGTATGTTTCCCGATATAAAATCTTCTTTTAGTGCCATAGCACCATCCAGACCTGTCTCCTCACTCACTGTAAATAGAGCCTCTATTTGTCCTACTTTAATATCTGGATCAATAAGAGCCGCCAATTGTGCAGCCATGCCAATACCACAATCTGCACCAAGGGTTGTATCTTTTGCTATTAGCCAACCATCCTCCTCAACCGCATTGATTGGGTCTTTTCTAAAATCATGCACAACGCCAGCATTCTTCTCACAAACCATATCTGAATGGCTCTGCAATACCACTGTTGGAGCATTCTCTTTCCCCTTGGAAGCCTCTCTTACAATAAGAACATTTCCAGCATGGTCTGTTTTGCACTCAAGCTTATGCTCAGCTGCAAAATTCTGCAACCACGCAATTATCTGCTCCTCATGTCCGCTCTCTCTAGGAACTTTCAATATCTCTTTAAAAATATCAAGAATCTGTTGTGTTTTCATAAGACTGTATTTAAAATATACCTCAAATTTAAGACAATTTAACCATAGGTCAAAAAAAAAGGCCAACTCAAAGAGCTGGCCAGATATAATATAACCTTTTTAAACATTAAAATTTCAATCTGTTCTCTATGTCTGCAACATATTGCTTGAATGTCTTGTTTGTTGCAATCAAATCCTGCACAATATTGCAAGAGTGCACTACAGTTGCATGATCCTTACCTCCAATCTGCTGACCTATTGCAGCCAAAGATATTTTTGTAAAGTTTCTGCACATATACATTGCAATCTGTCTTGCCTGTACAATTTCCCTTTTTCTTGTTTTGGAAGCCAGAGCATCTCTTGTTATATTGAAATACTCACAAACAGTATCCTGAATTGTATCTACCGATATCTCATTGCTTGAGACCTTAACAATTTTATCTGTTACAGTCTGGGCCAAATCCATATCAATTGTTGTATTGATAAGGGTAGCATGAGCAATTAGGGAGATTAGTGTACCTTCTATTTCCCTTACACTTCCAACCACTTTAGAGGCAAGGAACTGCAACACCTCTTTTGGCAAATCTATACCATCCTTTCTGCTCTTTGATTCAAGAATGCGAAGTCTGGTCTCATATGAAGGTTGTGTAAGCTCAACCGACAAACCCCATTTGAATCTTGACAACAGTCTCTTCTCCAATCCAACCAAATCTACAGGAGCCTTATCTGATGTTAGGATAAGCTGCTTTCCTGATTGTTGCAAATGGTTAAAAATATGGAAAAATGCATTTTGAGTACCCTCTTTCTCTGCAAACTCATGAACATCATCAAGAATAAGGACATCTATCATCTGATAGAACTGCAAGAAATCTGCATATTTGTTCTTTACACTTACAGCATCAATGAATTGTGTCATAAATGTATTTGCAGATACGTACAATACTACTTTATCTGGATATTTTTCCTTTATCTCAATTCCAATAGCCTGAGCCAGGTGAGTCTTTCCCATACCTGGGCCACCATAAATGAACAACGGATTAAAAGAGTTGTTTCCCGGTTTGTTGGCAATTGACTTGCCTGCAGCCAAACCCAATCTGTTACACTCACCTTCAACAAAATTTGCGAAGGTGTTTTTAGGGCTTAACTGAGGATCTATATTAAGTTGTCTAAGTCCTGGTATGGCATAAGGATTAAACTGATCCGCATTGTTTCTTGGGACAGGAAGTGACTTGTTCTTTAACTCCCTTTGAGGTTCAGAAGGGATATTCACTCTGGCATCTTGAGCAATTCTTACGTTATACATAAGTTTTGCACCATCTCCCAACTGTTTTCTTAGAGCCTTACCTATAAAGCCAATGTAATGCTCCTCAAGATACTCCCTTACAAACTCAGATGGAACCTCCAATGTTAATGTATTATCCTCAAGACTTATTGCCTTTAGAGGAGAGAACCACGTACTGAATGCCTGCTGCGGTATGACATCCTTTATCATCTGCAGACAGTTATTCCAAACTTCTATGTATTGTGGTCCTTTCATAAATAATAATTGGGGGTTAATTGCGGAGTACAAAAGTGGTGAAAAAAAAACTAGTAAAAAAAACTTTTTTCTATTGTTTTTTTCAAAAACTGTATAATATGCAGATAATCAACAAGAAAAAATTTGATAAAAATAACCGCCTGATTATCAAGCGGTTACAACTTAACTATCTGTTATTCTATACATTACATCACTCTTAAAAATAAGAGTGTAAATATGCCATTAGAACACACTAACTTTTATGTATTTTTTAGGGTTTTCTGTGATTCTCTTAACCAGAATATCCACATCCTGTACCAATGTATTCACGGAATTGTGCAAAGAGTCTGTTGTAAGCAATTTTCCAACCGAACCATTTGGATCCTGCAATTTATTCAACAAACTTTTAAGGTTATTGAGTGTTTCTGTAAGCTCAGCTTTTGAAAGTTGGCTGGTTATACTGTTAACATTTGCCAATGTACCTTTAATATCATTTGTGCCTTCACTTAAACCCTTTGACAAAACATTCAGATTTTTAACAATATCATTCACCTCTGGAGCCATATCATTAAGTTTTCTGCTCAATTGCGAAGCATTAGCCAAAGTCTTGTCCAAGTTAGCCAATGCACTCTGTATATTGACCCTTGCATTTGAATCCAATGTTGCATTTACATTATCAAGCGTCTTGTTCACATTCTGCATTAAAGTATATGCTTCAGCTGCCAATGGCTCAATTTTGGATGTAATTGAAGAGATCATATCCTCTGCCACAGCGCCAGAGATTGTATCACTCTCATCCAAAATCTCCTGTGATGTTCCATAAATCAATTTCAAGGCCTTGCCACCCAACAGGTCTGAACTGTACACCTCTACACGTGAATCTTGTGGGATATCATATTCACTTGATACATTCAATGCCACCTTAAAGTAATCTTTCTGCTGATCGAATTCAATATTCTCTACAATTCCAATCTTCAAACCTCTAAAATGAACGGGACTTGATACAGTCAAGCCGTTAACATCCTTAAGAGTTGTATAGTACGTGCTGCTTCCGTCAAAAAAGCCTTTTCCTTTTAGGAAATTCATCAACAGGAACGTTGCCACCAATGTAACTACTACAAAAAAACCAATGTAGGCACTCTTTGATTGTTTTAAAATACTCATATTGTCAAATGTTACTCTTTATACTGTGTAATAAAAGCTCCGGGAAATGTTTTTCTTACTCTCTGCAACTCACCGGCAGCCTCTTTTTTACTTTTATACTTACCTATATAATATTTATACTGATTCCCAACCTTAATATAGCTGCAATCCTTATTCCCTTTCAAATCTGGAGCATCCAAAGCCAACTTCTCCTTTACAGACAAAATCTGGATTGCAAAGAAACTCTCCCCACTATTCACTTGCTCTCTGGGTTGCTCTTTTTTTTCATTTCCCGACAAAGTTAGCATAACCCCGCCAGATTCGTACTCTTTTTTGAATAATTTGAATGCATTGAAAAGTCTTTGGGCAAATGTATTCTGTCCTTGCGAAGATACAAGGACACTCAAATCTTTTGGATTTGACATAAATCCCAACTCTGTCAATACTGCAGGCATGGTGGTTTTCCACAACACAAGCAATCCACCTTGCTTTACTCCCCTATTGACATATATTGGCCCTTTTTTATACTCTGTCTGCAACTGTTGGGCAAACATAAGGCTTTGCTCCAAATGGGTATTCTGCAACAAGGAAAAAATAATGTACGACTCAGCAGATGAGGGGTCAAATCCCTGATACTTATGTTCATAATCATCCTCTATTGTAATAACAGAGTTTTCCATTTTACACACCTCAAAGTTTGCATCATTTTTATGGGTTCCCATAACAAATGTCTCTGTCCCCCTTGCCTGTGTGGCCTTTGTTGCATTAACATGAATAGAGATGAACAAATCTGCCTT
>JAFYMJ010000145.1 GCA_017556665.1 Bacteroidales bacterium | reverse complement strand
GCCACCACAAATACTTCCTATTGCAAAATCTTTAGCTTTAACCTCAAAGATTGCACCTGTATAGTAGTTCAGGCCTCTTGCCAAAGAAAGGTCAATTTCTACCTCCTGAGAAATGCCTGCAGCATTAATATATCCAAAAAGCTCTTCAAGCTCATCAACACCTTTTATTCCAGCCTCACTTGATGCAAGAATCTCTCTCATGGTAGAAAGTTTCTCTGCTGTTGTACCTTGCAACAACAAAACTGGCTCAATTATGGCAATGCCTTTCTCGTCTATACCTCTCTCCAACAACTCTGCCTTAACAGCATCCAGACCAATCTTGTCAATTTTATCAATTGCAACTGTTATGTCTATAAGTTTATCGGGGAAGCCAATTACCTCTGCCAGACCCTGAAGCACTTTTCTATTGTTTATTTTGATGCAGACATTAATGCCAAACTTTCCAAATACCTCATCTACAATTTGAACAAGTTCCAATTCATTAATAAGTGATTTGCTGCCTATAACATCTACGTCGCATTGATAGAACTCTCTGTATCTTCCTTTCTGAGGACGGTCTGCTCTCCAAACTGGCTGAATCTGATATCTCTTGAATGGAAATACCAACTCATTCTGATGTTGCACAACGTATCTTGCAAAAGGAACTGTAAGATCATATCTAAGCCCTTTCTCGCAAACTTTTACAGACAGTGCATTGCTGTTTGACAATTCTGCTGCATCAACTTTTGCAAATGCATCTCCCGAATTCAATATCTTGAACAACAACTTGTCTCCTTCATCGCCATATTTACCCAACAATGTAGAGAGATTCTCCATAGAAGGTGTCTCCAATGGATTGAATCCATATTTTTTGAACACTGCTCTAATTGTATCAAAAATATAATTTCTACCCGCCATCTCTGCAGGTCCAAAATCTCTGGTCCCCTTTGGGATACTTGGTTTTTGAGCCATATTTTTATTTGTTTCTTAAATATTCGTCAATAGATTGGGCTGCTTTTCTTCCGGCTCCCATAGCCAGAATTACGGTAGCTGCCCCTGTTACCGCATCTCCTCCCGCAAATATACCTTCTCTTGTTGTAACACCATTGTCATCTGATACAATTCCTCCTCTTCTGTTTCTCTCCAACCCAGGAGTAACTGTTGTAAGGAATGGATTTGCCATTGTGCCCAACGCCATAATTACAACATCTGTTTCAATATCAATTTGTGAATCTGGAACTGGGACAGGTGAACGTCTGCCGCTCTCATCTGGTTCTCCAAGCTCCATCTGCTCACATCTAAGGGCCTTAACCCACCCTTTCTCATCTGCAAGAACCTCTATTGGATTAGTAAGCATCTGGAACTTAATTCCCTCCTCTTTGGCATGGTGTACCTCTTCTACCCTTGCAGGCAACTCCTTTTCTGTTCTTCTGTACACTACTGTAACCTCTGCACCCATACGCAAAGCTGTTCTTGCTGCATCCATTGCAACATTGCCACCACCAACTACACATACCTTACTACCAACATAAACAGGTGTTCTGGAGTCCGATTTATAAGCCTTCATAAGGTTGCTTCTTGTAAGGAACTCATTGGCCGAAACCACTCCATTATAATTCTCGCCAGGAATTCCCATAAATTTAGGCAAACCGGCACCAGAGCCAATGAACACGGCCTTAAAGCCCTCTTCATCGAATAACTGGTCTATTGTAATGGTTTTACCAACAATTACGTTAGTTTCTATTTTTACCCCTAACGATTTTACATTATCAATCTCTGCTGCTACAACTGTATCTTTAGGCAATCTGAACTCTGGAATTCCGTATGTAAGCACTCCACCTGCTTTATGCAATGCCTCAAACATTGTAACGTCGTAGCCCATCTTTGCCAAATCGCTTGCACACGCAAGACTGCTTGGGCCTGTTCCTACTACAGCAACACTTTTGCCTTTTGGCTCTTGCTTGTCGGTGAACCTTACACCATTATTTCTTGACCAGTCTGCAACAAATCTCTCTAATTTGCCTATTGCCACCGGTTCTCCTTTAACACCCAATACACACGATCCTTCACACTGAGTCTCCTGCGGACATACTCTGCCACATATTGCAGGAAGCGAACTGTCAATTGAAATTATTCTTGCAGCCTCCTTAAAGTCTCCCTCAGCCACTTTCTGTATAAAGAACGGTATCTTAACCGAAACAGGACAAGCGGTCATACATGCCGGTTTCTTGCAACGCAAACATCTTGTTGCCTCCAGCATAGCCTCTTGCTCTGTATATCCCAAGCACACCTCATCAAAATTGGTTGCCCTTACTGCTGCATCTTGCTCCTTTACAGGAACGCGACCAATTCTATTAGCCATTATTTACCCCTCCCTATTTTACATTTGTGGTAATCTTCCAACTCTTTTGTCTTGTACATGGTCTGACGTCTCATTGCCTCATCAAAATCTATCTGATGGGCATCAAACTCCGGTCCCTCTACACATGCGAATCTTGTTTTTCCTCCAACTGTCACTCTGCATGCTCCACACATTCCAGTACCATCTACCATAAGTGTATTCAAACTTGCCACCAATGGAAGATTGCATTTTGCAGCAGTCATAGTAACAAACTTCATCATAATCATAGGACCAATTGTAACCGCCTGGTCATATTTCTGACCCTCTGCCACAAGTTGCTCAAGTTTTGTTGTAACCAAACCTGCAAATCCTTTTGACCCGTCATCTGTACATATGTACAAGTTGTCACAAACAGCCTTCAACTCATCCTCAAGAATAATAAGGTCTGCAGTTTTTGCACCCAATATAATATCCAGTTTAACCCCAAGGTTATGCAAATATTTGGCCTGAGGATAAACAGGTGCCGCACCCAATCCTCCAGCAATAAAAAGATATCTTTTATTCTTAAGTTCCTCTGCCGACAACTCCATAAAATCTGACTGTACTCCCAATGGCCCCACAAGGTCACAGAAGCATTCCCCCTCTTCCAAAGAACATATATCATAACTGCTTGCCCCAACTATCTGGGTAACAATAGTTACAGTTCCTTTATCCTTATTGTAGTCACTAATTGTAAGAGGTATTCTTTCACTCTCCTGAGTAGGTCTTACAATCAAAAACTGACCAGGCTTGGCAGCTTTTGCCACTCTTGGAGCCTCTATCTCCATTAAAGTTGTTACATTGTTAAGAACCTCTTTTCTAACTATCTTATACATCTACTCTATCTCGTTTAAAGCCTTAAATGAATAACCGCACTTGGTAAAATGTGTAATTATCTCATCTAATCTGTTATACAATTTATCATCACGCAAATCGCTTACACCAGGATGGATCAAAATAATTGCTCCATTCAATCCTACAGCTTTCTCATGATTGTAAAGCTTTGTAATAAGTTTTTGTGTAGGCTGATAATTAACCATTTCTGGTGTAGTATAATCTGCAGGGGTTGCTGTTCCAGGAGTATAATTAAGTACTTTATAACCTAATTTCTCTGTAGCCTCAACTGTAGCTGCATTATAATACTCATATGGAGGAATGAACCATAAAGATTTCTCTTTTGTAATTCCAAACTTCTCCAACTCTTTTGCATTGGCTATAATGTCTGCCTGAATCTCTTCTATTGGAACAATCAAAGAATCTCTCTTCTCCCAAGTAGCATACAACAAATGTTTGTCTGAATGTCCACCCACATAGTGTCCTGCCTCTACAATCTCTGTAATTATCTCTTTGTGCTCATCCATTCTTAATGCATTTCCGGTAAAGAAGAATGATCCTTTAATCTTATGTTTCTTTAGTGTATTTACTATTTTCTTTCCACCCTGGAACATAGAATCTGCAGTAAATACTAAGTAAATGTTCTTTTTGGCTGGATTAATCTTGTTTACAGCCCCATACACATCTTTCTCTACATCTATAGACTTTTGCTTGTTACCCATACTTTGCATAGCAGCAAAATAGAATGTAAGGCCGGCAGAACCATCCATTGTAGGCTCATTGCTTGAATAATCTCCTGTATCATCGTGATATACAGCCCTTCCATTATTGAACACAGCATAATAATCTTCATGTGTAAGAGAATGGCCAGCCCTCTCGTGGAACAAGTCATAGTAAATAGGGCCATCAACCAAACCACCATATGTTAAATCTCCACATCCAACTGTATATGAAGAGTGTGGCTCAACTGGGAAGTCTGCAGTATATGGAATACCCACAATCATAGATGTTCCCCAAGGATTACAACCCAATAACCAGTCTCTTAATGCAGTTTCCAGCTCAAGGTATGTATTATCACCTGTTACTTTATTATACAAACGTGCGTGTGTAATTGCAGCAGAAGTCAAATTGTTTGAACACCATAAATAAGGGACACCATGCATAAACGGATCATCTTTACCTCTGTTCAGAATGCACTCCAATGCATCTTTCATATATCCCTGATATTTTTTTGCAACAGTTTCATTACTGCTCTTAGCCAAGAAATAGTGGCCAAGGTTTATAAATGGATACCATTGGTAGTGTCTTCCCCTGCCAAGTTCCATCCAAGGAGAAATTGGCTCAAGTTGGCCCCAATAATCAGCCTTCTTTGTCCAGTTTGCATCTCCCGACAACTCCATCATTGTTGCAGCAGCCAACTCCAAATCATCTGTATAAGTATCTTCTTCATAGAAGTACGGAGAAACAAGACAAGCTGTTTGGGTATTTCCCGGATTCTCCTCTCCATATTTGAATGCCTGTTCAGCCTTAATCTGCATCTTTCTTGCAAACTTAGGATCTCTGTCTTTGAACAAGTGAGCACCCATTGCAAACGCAGAAGCAAATTTTCCTGCAGTAGAAGCCACACCTGTTGTTCTGTTAATATATTTTCCCAAACCTTGAGGCTTGCCGGTCACAAAATAAACAGGTCTTCCCTTTCCTGGTCCCCAACCATAATCAACAGTGTCATTTTGAGGATATCTGAATCCTGCATGGTCCCTATCATCAGCAATCTGATTATACATCTCCTTATCGGCCGGATTCATCTTGTTCAACCAATCAAGACCCCATTTTATCTCATCCAGAATATCAGCCACACCATTGGCCCCTGGTCTTCCGTCAGCTCCATATCTGTCTTTAAAGATAGACTTGTCTTCATGTTCATAATATGCAAACATCATATGATATGTTGCAGTAGAAGATGTTGTCTGGTACTGTAGATAATCTGTTGCATCATGCCATCCTCCTCTAACATCTATCTGCTGGCCACTCTTGGTTGGATGGTCAACAATAAAGCCGTCATGCTGGTGACACAACTCGTTGGTATATGGATTGTCTCCACATCTTTGCTGTCTCATATAAACAAGCATATAATCGCTCAATCCATCATATGCACTTGCACTTATTCTGAACATAGGAGATTTTACACCATTACACAAAATATAATAGCCACCCTCTTTTGTATATGGAGAGAAATTAAGTCTGTAGGCAGACTTCATTTTCCACTTGTCTCCGCTAACAGCTTTTGTCTTACCTGTATACACTATCTCATTGGTAGATGCGTCACAAAGGTTAAAATCAGAAACTTCTGTATTTTCTGTAGATATAAAGACCGCAACTTTTATATCTTTTGGCAAATATCCAACTGTATTAACTCTTACCCAACTCTGCGCCTGGGCTACTACACACATTAACAGTGCTATACAAATAGTAAAGAAACGTCTCATAGTTCTAGATTTTACAATTAGGCAAAATTACAAAAAATATTTGAATAACTGCCATTGTACAGATGCAATAAAAGGGGGCGACTAATAAGTGATTTAGTCGCCTCCTTTCGTATTTATATGGATATGACGACAGTGGCGGTAGGGTAAGTTTGGCTTGGTTCCGTCGGAACAAGTTCCGACTCCATCCCTCCCACGACTACGTCGCGGGCCCCTCCCGTTCACGAGGCAACGGGCGGCCACGCCATCCAAACTTACCCTACCGCCACTTCAGAGCATACACAATAGCCTT
>JAFYMJ010000144.1 GCA_017556665.1 Bacteroidales bacterium | reverse complement strand
CTGTTGGGTAGGATTAAGGAAAACGGGCTTGAGCAATAGGGAAAAAGTAAGATTTTTTCCTGCGGAACTTTCCCATACATTACCTCTTTGCCCTCTGCCATTTGTCTGATATTCAGCAATCCATACACAACCTTCTGGTGCGTCATATGACTCGCGTGAGGCTTGCGCATTAGTTGAATCTATGCTGGTGTACCATTTTATGACAAGATTTTGCTCCATAATTATTATTGGCTGGAATTTTGCAGTATATTTGCAGACAAAGATATATTATTTATAAATACAGTAGAAAAGTGGCAACAAAAAAGAGCAAAGCTGCGCAAAAAGAGGCGCCAGTAATATTGAACGAGACTGAATTACAATTAAAGACCATAGTTGATGCAATGTTGGACAAAAAAGGCAAAAATGTTTGCACAATGGATCTTACAGGCATTGGAACATCAATTTGTGACCATTTTGTAATCTGTAATGCAGATTCAACACCTAATGTCCTTGCAATTGCAGACAATGTAGAGGATGAAATGATTGTAAAATGCAAAACAAAAGTTGTGCGTCAGCAAGGTAGAGAGAATGCATTCTGGATTATTATGGATTATGGAAATATTGTGGTTCATATTTTTCAGACAGAGTATAGGGAGTTTTACAGATTGGAGGATTTGTGGGCAGATGCAGATGTAAAACATTTTGTGGATGAAGATTAACAATTATCAGATGGATAAGAAACAGACAAAGAAAAAGCCAGTACCACCCCAGAGGAAGTTTAATGCAATATGGATCTACGTTCCATTGTTGGCTATGATTGGATATATGTATCTGACCAGTGCTACATCAATAGATCCAATAAAGACAGAGTGGTACAAAGTTAAAGAGCAGATAATTCCGTCCGGGGATGTTGAAAAGATAACCTTTATTACAAACCTTAATAAGGCGGAGCTTACAATAAAGCAAGACAGTGTAAAGAAATATATTAACCAGTTTGGTGGTAAAGAGCCGGTAAGTGGTCCTCACTTCTATTTTCTGGTATCCAAAAACTTTGATTCAGAGGTTCAATTGGAGGAGATAAGGGCATCATTGCCAGAGGACAAGAGATTTGCCATTGTAAACGAGGAGTACAATGATTATCTTGGAAAAGCTATGGAATGGCTGATGTTTCCGTTGATAATATTGGCTTTATGGTTTTTATTCTTCAGACATCTTGCAAAAGGGTCCGGTGGCGGTGGTGGTGTCTTTAGTGTTGGAAAGTCTCAGGCAAAATTATTTGATAAAGACGGCAATCAAAGAGTTACATTTAAAGATGTGGCCGGTTTGGATGAGGCAAAGGTTGAGGTTATGGAGATTGTGGACTTTTTGCGCAATCCAAAAAAATATACAGCATTAGGTGGAAAGATTCCTAAAGGGGCGTTGCTTGTAGGCCCTCCTGGTACCGGTAAGACATTATTGGCAAAAGCTGTTGCAGGTGAGGCTAATGTACCTTTCTTCTCTATATCAGGTTCTGATTTTGTTGAG
>JAFYMJ010000143.1 GCA_017556665.1 Bacteroidales bacterium | reverse complement strand
GACAAAAATGAGTATGCCAATCAGAACCTGGATGATGAGTTCCTTAAGTCTCTAGCAGAAGGAGGTTTTCAAGTTGGTGAGTTTGCCAAGCTGTGTTTTGGTATTGGCAAGGGAAATATGATAAGTTCTTTGGATTATCGGGAAGCTCTTGAACAGACAAAACAACTGCTTGAGAAGGAAGAAGTAAATATTGCTGAGGCTGCATTCCAATCTGGGAATCTGTTTGTCAGAGCAGATATTATTGAGAAGAAGGGGAATCTTATCAATCTTATTGAGGTTAAGGCAAAATCTTGGGATGGCATAGAGGATTCTTTCACATCAAAAGACGGTAAATCCACCAATGTTGCCATAAGACCATATCTTTATGATGTAGCCTTCCAGAAATATGTAATTGTAAAGGCCCTTAAAGAGCTTTTTCCCGAAAGAAACTTTAAGGTAAATGCATTCCTTATGCTCGCCGACAAATCCAGAACTGCCACAATCAATGGTTTGAATCAATTGTTCAAAATCAAGAGCGGCTCGTCGGGAAGATCAACTGTGGAGGTATCTGCAACTGCCAAAGAGATGATAGAAGCTATTCCTGAGGCAAAAAGAGTTGTACGTCCGTTTCATGTGGATGAAATATGTGATAGAATCATAAATGGTGAATTTGCTGAACAGCATAATGACCCGGAGTTTATGATGGGTCTTGGTTTCCAAAGTTTTGTAGAAAGAGTTTCAGCTGATTATTGCATTCATAAGAGAACAGATTGTATAATTGGCTCCAAATGCTTCAGTTGCCCGTTCCATATAAAAGGTGAAGATTCATCGGGATTAAAAGACGGCTATTGTGAGTGCTGGAAAGAGAAGGCAGGCTTTGATCCATCGGGAATAGTAAGACCTTCAATTAAGGACATGTCCGGGCAATATATTGGCAGGAAAAGGGACGAGTTGGTGAAGGACAGGAAGTTCTTTATGGATCAGTTGCAGGATTCTGACCTTAAGATGCACTCAGACAAGCCTCATGCCGGCTTGGACCACTATGAGAGAAAATGGCTTCAGATTGGTGTGGCTACAAAGAATGAAGAGGTTCTGAAAAATTACCGGTCAAATATGACTGGTGATACATATTTGGATATTGAAGGGTTGAAAGAGGAGATGAAAAACTGGGAATTCCCTCTTCATTTCATTGACTTTGAGACCAGCGCTGTAGCTCTGCCATTTTATGAGAATATGAGGCCTTATGAGCAGATTGCATTCCAGTTTTCTCATCATAGGGTTGATTTGAATGAGGATGGCTCTTATACAGTTACTCATGCTGGGCAGTTCATCAACACCAAACCTGGCCATTTCCCTAACTTTGATTTCATAAGGGCACTCAAGGCTGAACTTGATAAAGACAACGGAACTATTTTCCGTTATTCTAACCATGAGAATACAATCCTACGTGAGATTCTTAGACAGCTTGATGTACGCAATGAACCGGACAAGAAGGAACTGCAGGATTTCATCGATTCCATAACTCATTATGAGAAAGATAAGGTAAAACATGCTGGAGAAAGGGACATGGTGGATCTTGCAGATGTAGTATTGAAATACTACTTCCATCCAATTATGGGAGGAAG
>JAFYMJ010000015.1 GCA_017556665.1 Bacteroidales bacterium | reverse complement strand
TTGTTACCGGCATGAGTAAGTGTCATATATCTTACACCCATTTTATAGAATAATTTTAATAGAGAAAGGTCTTTTTGAATTGGAGCACCATTTTCAAGTCCAATAAATATTGCAATTCTACCGTGCTCCTTTAGCTCCCTTGCCTCTCTCACAGATGTAGCCAATCCTACTTTTTTAGGATTCTGGTCAATAACCTCGTGAGTTAATGCAATAAGTTTCAATTCTCTTGCTGTAGCCTCATCGGGAGACAAAGAATTAGAAGTGTATGCCGCAAAAAACACACCATCTACTCCACCCTCTTTAAGTCTGTCAAAATCATTATGTCCTAATTTTCTTCTTTTGGAAACATCTTGACCCCTTAAAATTGCTAAAGGGGTATCACTATGAGAATCAAGAACAAAGGCTTCTTTATGAAGTTCTGCTGCTGTCATAATATGTAAATTTTAATTGATATTTATCAAGATTTTTAACAAATTTAATAAATAATTGCAACAAATTAAATTAAGAATCGTCATATAAGTGAAAAGGAGAGATTAATGAAGGCTAAATTTGACATAAACAAGATATACGATGATTACTCCAAGCACTTGTACTTTTCCAGTTTAAGAATTGTTGGAGACTCACATGATGCCCAGGAGATTATGCAAGAGTCCATTATAAGATACTATAAATTCCCAAATAAAGAGGGTATTATAGATATAAGAAAATGGCTTACAACAATATGCATAAGATAATCATTGGATAAGCTAAGGGAAAGAAACAGGAACAAAATCTTCCTTGAAGATTATAAGGAGCACTCTTTGAATGAGTTGGACAAGCAAGTTCCAATTGACCGGTTATCCGTTCAAAACATAAAGGAAGCTATAGGTCTTCTTCCCGACAACTATAGGATAATATTTTCCCTTCACCTGATAGAAGGATATGATTATCAAGAGATTTCACAGATTACCGGGATAAAGGAAAGCACAATAAGAACTCTATATTCAAGAGCTAAAAACAAAATAAAAGAATTAATAAAAGGATAAAATGGACGAACTTGAAAAATATATAAAAGATAATATTCATAAATTCAACGAAGGAAAGATGCCACAAGGCCATAAAGAAGAATTCATGAATAAAATTAATGAACTGGAGAATAAAAAAATTGGCATAATTGGCTTCAGGAGAATAATCAGGTATACTTCACTTGCTGTTGCCGCAATTGCTATAGCATTTATTATAAAGAATATATCAATAAATAAGAGTGATAGTGCTATAAAGGTTATAAATTATGCACAAATCCTTGAGCAACAGGAAAAAGAGATTCTAAGCCTCACAAAAGAAATGGATCCTGAAACTTTTGCTGAGATGAAGAACACAATGAATATTATTCTGTATGAGTCTATTCCTCTAAGTGAGCAGCTTCCCGACGAATTGTCGGATGAGGAAAAAATGGAAATACTTAGAGAGTACTATAAAGAAAAGAGCAATGCACTAAAGAGTTTGAGACTCCTGTATGCTCAAGAGACAAACCCAATAGATTAAAATAAAAATAACTGATATGAAAAAATTGATTTTTACACTTTTAGCAACATTATTAAGCGTGTCAGGAATATTGGCACAGGAC
>JAFYMJ010000142.1 GCA_017556665.1 Bacteroidales bacterium | reverse complement strand
GGAACACCAGGAAAATACATATATCCTGTCCAGAACGGTTCAGTTCATAGATATGAAGGATCAAGCTTCTGGGCAAAAAACAAAAATGTCTACATTATGGACAGGAATCTTGGATCACTGAATTCAGACACATATCCAAGCAGCAAACAAGGACTTGTTTACTATCAGTTTGGAAGAAAAGACCCTTTCTTCCATTCAACATCTGTATATAAATATAAAGATCTGAATGCCAGATATACAGCAATAAATTATGATGTTGCCAACAATAGCACAAATGCAATAAAAGGAATGGCATACACAGTTATAAATCCTTTGCATTTCATTAACGGAAAACAAGTAAACAACAGTGGCTTTGAATCATGGATTCACGATGATACATATGCACCTGCAGCATGGCATGACCCTCATGCAGCAAGTCTTGGACGTAAATCTATATTTGATCCATGCCCTCCAGGTTACAAAGTACCTGATAACAACAATGTTTGGCAAGACTTGACATACCAAGGAAAAAAGAACAAGAATACAGGTGAAATAACTTATAAGAACAACAAAGAAATTACAACCAACATATTTGAAGCTTCAGACAACGTAACAATAAAAGACGAACTAAAAAGGGGATTCAAGCCTTTTATGACAGTTAAAGGCATGCAATATTGGCCTGCTGGAGATGGAAGCAATATACCACAACAGGTAATTTTCTATCCAAGTTCAGGATTCCTTAATCAGACATCCGGCAACATAAACTATGACGGCCATTCATCATCATCTGAGTACTGGGGATATGCATGGACTACAGAAAGCAACACAAAAGGCTATGGAGCAAGTCTTGTAATCCAGCCAGATATGATAAGCAAGGCTATGTCCAACAGAAAATCACGTGGTCTGCCGGTAAGGTGCATTACTGACAGAAAATAGAAGTATATTTTATATAAAAAATCACTATCTTTAAAAAAATTTTGAAATACTTTTTTTAAAGACAGATGGCCAAAGGCAAATCATTGTCAATATTGCTGATAATCTGCGCATTACTGCTGACTTCATGTACAAAGGAGCTCAGAGAGGGAGATGGTGTGCCATTTAAGAAGGAAATTGCATTTAAAGCAACCAAGATAGAAGCAATAGTTACTAAGGCAGGTGATGTTGCCACAGAGAATGCTAAGGAGAGAGAATCAGAAAAATTCATTTTTCTTGGAGTAATAGGCAACGACTCTCTTTTTCTGTCTGCAGTAGAAACGTCTGCAACTGCAAGCCATGATCTTGAGTCTCTAACAAAATCAAATGATTCTCAAGTACCTCAACAGATGCATATAGCGGCATTCAAAGACAACTCTACAGCACCATATGCAAATGTTACAATAACAAGCACAGACGGATGGAATACATATTCCCCAGTGATGTATTGGCCAGAATTTTATGAAGCCGTCCACTTCTTTGCAAGTTCTCCAAACGAAGGCAACAGCCTGTTTGTTCCTTCATACACAACAGGAAATGCCGGATACAGCACTCAATTAAGTTACTCTGTACCTGTATCAGAAGAAGAGCAGACCGGCAACGATGCAATTGCCCAGACAGACTTGATTTATGCTATTGCACCAAATAAAAATGAAACTCAGTCAGGTGCGGTAGAACTATATTTTTCACATTTGCTTTCGG
>JAFYMJ010000141.1 GCA_017556665.1 Bacteroidales bacterium | reverse complement strand
CAATTCATCGGAGAAGTTAGCTGCATCACATACAACTTGTATATTGTTTACAGTAGATCCATCATTCAATGCAATGAACGCTACATTCTTGTTTCCTCTTTTTGTCCTTACCCAACCTTTTGCAAGAACCTCCACACCAGGAGTTTCGCAGAGTAATTGAGCCACTCTCTTTCTAATAACTTCACTCATATATTGTAGAATACTTTTACCAAATAATTTAGGGGTGCAAATTTAACAATTATTTTATATACTTTCTAAGTGTTCTGGACCAAATCTTGTACCCCGCTTCATTTATATGCAGTCCGTCTGTTGTAAACACCATATCAAGATTTCTTGAATTTGGAGCTGTGAATTTATCATACAACCAAATGAACTCCAGATTATATTTCTTTGCCAACTTTCTAAGTCTTGCGTTTACATTTTTAACAGTATGAGTCTTCCCTTTCATTGATTTATACTTGCAATGTGGCTCGTTGAACGGAAGCAATGACTGAATGTACAAAGTTGTATTGGGACAACTCTCAACTATAGTTGAAACAACTCTCTCTATATCTGTCATTATACTGTCTACAGTTATATGGTGGCTAATATCATTAACACCACATAAGAAAAAGATTTTCTTTGGATTTGCAGGCAAGATCTGATGTAATCTGTCATATATGCCAGGTGCATCATCACCAACAATACCTCTGTTTATAATTCTGGTGCCTTGTGGCAAAATATCCTTAAAATATTCATCCCAATCACCGCCCTCAGTAAGGCTGTCGCCCAACATTACAATATCATTGGATGTAATTGGAGCCTCCTGCTCAAACTGAGCAGTTCTCTTATAATAATGATCGCTGTATTTTCTCTTTTCTTGCGCAAGTACCATTGTAGAAACAAGTACCAGACATGTTAATAAAACTAATCTTCTCATATATTAAAAACTTATGGCTTTAGACACATTACTCTCATTCCAACATCTGTCAATTACAGTTACAACATACTTGCAGCCACCCTTGTGATTCTTGTTCTCCTTTTGTACATCAAAACTGTTCTTATTTGTAAGTTTCACCAGATACTCAGAATTTGAAATATCTGTCTTAACCCCTTTAGGGAAACAATATACTGCATAAAACAATGCTTTTTGCATTGGGTTTGCAGCCTCTGCAGAATTTTGCTCCCATACAATAACATTACCATGCTTTTTAAGATGAGTAACACCTTTTGGAGCTATATTGTCCAACCATGTATAGGCAGGAACAAGAGATGGATATTTTTGATAAACATCCCTTAGTTGAGTCTGCATATTGGCTGAATTTCTTACAAGTGACCACGCTGGCCACCACACATTACCTGTTACATTCTCAAGTTCCCTTACCAATCTCATCTTAGCCTCGGTCTGAGGGATCTGTGGATTGTCCAAATCTGGTTTTGAGAAAGATCCTACACTTTGGCCAATATAAAGATGACCTCTTTTCCAATCCTGGTTCCACCACTTGATTAATGTAGCATAATCAGCCCTCTTATGTCCAATTTCCCAATACAATTGAGGGACATAATAATCTATAATACCTTTTGCTGCCCAACCTGGAACATCTGCAAACAGCTCATCATAGTTTGAAAGGCCATTTGTATCACTGCCAGATCCGTCGGGAGTATCCTTCTTGTTTCTATGAATTCCAAATGGACTGATACCAAATCTCACCCAAGGCTTGATTGATTTTATTTTCACATTTATTTGCTCAATAAGCAACTCAACATTATATCTTCTCCAATCACCCAACACTTGCTTGTAATTGTCCCCCTTTACAACAAAACCCTGCCCAGCAGCATATTTGTCAAAAGCCTCTTTGTCATTGAACTCCTGATCAGGAATAGGATAAGGGTAGAAATAATCATCAAAATGCACAGCCTCAATGTCATATCTTGTAACAATGTCTGCAATGGCATTGGTTGTCAACTCTCTTGACAGTGGTTCTGCTGGATTAAAGTACAATTGTTTTCCGTGCTTTACAAAAATCTCTTTATGTTTATAGTATGCATGATCTGCACATAAGCTGTCACTCTCCAATAAAGTAACTCTATAAGGGTTACACCATGCATGAACCTCCATACCTCTGTTGTGACTCTCTTGAATCATAAACTCAAGCGGATCCCACTCCTCTTTTGGAGCTACTCCTTGTACTCCCGACAAATATCTGCTCCATGGTTCAAGACCAGGTTTATAGAAAGCATCAGCACAAGGTCTTACCTGAAATATAACCGCATTACATCCTGCAGACTGCATGGAATCAAGAACCTCGGTAAACATAGCCTTCACCTGAGGTGTAGTCATATCCTTAATTTTGGTATTGCCTACAATATGTATCCATCCACCTCTGAACTCCCTTTTTGGTGATTGGGAGAAT
>JAFYMJ010000014.1 GCA_017556665.1 Bacteroidales bacterium | reverse complement strand
TACATTGGCAAAGCCATACCCTTTGGCATATACAATTTCTTCATTCTTGCTTACAGCAAAAGAGATACCTGGGATAGAGTATTTCTTCATAAAATTATAAACCTTGGTATCCACAGTTACATTTCCATGCTGTACCAGAACCTGATAATTTTTCTTTTTGCCACTCTGGGCAACAACGGTAAAATCTACTGTCTTGCTGAAATCAACCTGGCTCTTTGCACTTTCAATAACCTTATCACCAACTTTTGCAGTAGCTTTGGCATCTATTCCAAATGTTGGAACAAGCTGTGACAAATTTACCCCATCATTAACGGTAACATATATCACATTGCTGTTTATAATACCGTTTACAGAGACTTTAAGTCCCGGATTATGCAAAGGATCAAATTTTAGAAGAGTGAGACTACAGTTGTCTGACTGTACTTCTTCTTTCTCATTATCACCAAGGTAACTCTCTTTAGAACAAGAGACAACAAGCAATGCAAAAAAGAGAAAAACAAGAATCTTTTTCATAGTGAATTTTTCTAAAAGATAACAAGAATCAAAAGTACAATTTTTATTAAAAATAAAAAAGAGCCCTGCACTTGGTGCAGACCTCATAAACACTTAAAATACACTATGAAAACTTTTCCAAAAATCGTGGGAGCAACAGGATTCGAACCTGTGACCCTCTGCTTGTAAGGCAGATGCTCTAAACCAGCTGAGCTATGCTCCCTTTTAGGAGGTTATCTCCGTTTTGGGATTGCAAAGATAGACATTATTTTTTATCCTCCAAATTTTTTCTTAAAAAATCTTTAAAATTTATAGAATTTTAATGCTTCCGCCACCACAAATGTGCTTCCCCCTATAAAAATCATATCTTTATCAGAAGATATTTCCAAAACATGCTCTAAAGTTTTATCTATTTCTCCACCACTGTATACAATACCGTCAAAACCATTCTCCGCCATTTTCTGTTGCAGCAATTCAGCCTTGAGTGCCCTATCTCCCTTTGCATTCACATACAAGTAACAGGTATTTTCTTTAGGCAGGTAATTTATTATAGAAGACAAATCCTTGTCGGCGACCACACCAAAAATCATATATAACTTACTGGTTGCATCAATCTCCCTGCATTTTTTAAAAGTTCTGTCCAATTGCTGGTGTATTATCTTAAATCCATGAGCATTATGACCTGTATCGCAAACTACCAAAGGATACTGCTGCAACTGCTGCCAGCGTCCCATCAGGCCTGTATTTTTTGCTGCACAACTTATCCCCTCCACAATTCTATTGAAATTTTCCAGGAATTTTTCTTTTCCTAAAAGGGAATACAAGGCAGTAAACACCCCCTTCAGATTTTTTTCCTGACAATCTCCTTTCAGATCAAGCTGAACAGAAGAAAATTTACTGTACAAGGTGCTGTTTTCCTGTGTAAAATTTTCTGCATATAAAATTCTGGATTCTTTATCTGAGGCAACCTTATCAAAAACTTCACTTACTTTTGGATCTTCCCCTTTTTCACCCACTACAACAGGAATACCACATTTTATTATTCCAGCTTTTTCTCTTGCAATTTCATCCAGATTGTATCCCAGATGTTCACAGTGGTCTTTGCCTATATTTGTAATGACAGAAATCAAAGGAGATATTATGTTTGTAGAATCCAATCTTCCACCCAAACCACACTCAATTACTGCAATATCAACCTTACTCTTTGCAAAATACTCAAATGCCAGAGCTGTTGTAATCTCAAAGTAACTTGCCCCAATGTTTTCAAAAGTATCTTTGTATCTGTATATAAAATCATACACAAAATCCAATGGAACTTTCTCTCCATTAATTTTTACCCTCTCTCTAAAATCAAGCAAATGTGGAGATGTGTACAATCCCACTTTAAGGGTAGTTCCTTCTGGATTTTTAAGTTGCATAAGGGCAGAGGCTATCATATGGCTGGTAGAACCTTTCCCATTTGTACCGGCAACGTGAACACTCTTGAATTCTTTACTTGGATATCCCATTAAAGCATCAATCTCTGCCATTGATTCAACTCCTGGTTTATAAGCTACTTTTCCGTGCTTCTGGAAAGAAGGAATCTTGTCCAAAAAATCCTGAACCTCTTTTATGCTATAATTCATTGTCACAATAATTCATTTGATATGCAAATTTACAATCTCTTTGAATGTTTTAAAAGAAAATATGGAATCTATGCGGGATGTATCCAAACTCAGAAAGGCTGTAACATCAATGTACCTTCTTCCAATTGCATCATACGGTATCATATCATTTAACCTGCTTCTGCTGTTCTGCATGGCTAACAACATATATCTTAAACCAATCCAATTTTTCTTGTCTAACCTATATATGTTCCTGCAATTGTAATGGGAGTCAAGACTTGAAAGCAGGCATACATCCATATTTGCACTTTTGAGCAATTCAAACGCACATTGGGTATAACATATTGCACTTTCAAGCTCTACTGTAGCAGAATTGGTGGAATAACAGATATCCACACCACAGCCCCGTTTCCCCCAATAGATAAAATTCTTCTTTAAAGCTGTCATAAAACAGATTGCAGTGTCCATACTTTCACCTGAATACAAAATAGAGAAAGAATTGCGGAAAATGACAAATTCATTTATTCTTATATTGTAGAATAATGAGAACCTACAGATAACAAGAAGCAAGACAAATGTTGGAACAGAATTTCCTATGACATCCTCATTCTTGAACAATACAACCGTTGAATAAAAGTTTCCCATTTCCCGCAATTCACAAACCTTCTGCAATTATATGAAAGCTTAAAAAACCATCGGTGACAAAAAGTAAAAACTTTAATGTATGTGGGCAAATTCTAATTGTAGTTATCAAAAAAAGAAGTAAATTTGTAAAATTGTGCACACGCACACTTAGATTATTGAAAAAACTTTAAAATCAAATAC
>JAFYMJ010000140.1 GCA_017556665.1 Bacteroidales bacterium | reverse complement strand
AGCGACGGGGATCCACCTCTACCCATACCGAACAGAGAAGTTAAGCCCGTTAGCGCCGATGGTACTGCTATACCAAGTGGGAGAGTAGGTAGCCGCCAACCTTCAGAGACCTTCAGAAGAAATTCTGAGGGTCTTTTTTTTATACTATAATTCTTATCTTTGCGGCCTTAAAATTTTAAAGATTATGACATTTAGAAAAAGATTCTTTTCACTGATTTTGGTACTCTTTGTAGCAATAGGAGCTATTGCACAAGATGCAACTTATAAAATTACCAGTAAAGGGGTAATTAAGAGCGTAGAGCACTCCGATGGAACTAAGGATGAATATAACATCCTTACCCCAATTATGGTATTTAAAAGCAAATATGAGCTTACTACAGAGGATTGGGATTCAAAGTTCAGTGTTAGACATGCTACACTTGGTTTGCGTGGAACTGCTTCAAAGGTATTTTCTTATTGTTTTCACGTTGACTTCTGTACAGAGAACAAGATAACTGTTCTTGACTTGTTTGCTGTAATCAAGCCAATAGAGAGATTGTCTTTTACAGTAGGACAACAATATCATCCATTGTTCAATACCTGGACTGTAGCCCCTAATGCAGTAGATTATATTAACAGACCATTCTTAGGTAAATACTTTATTGCTAACAGAGATATTGGAGTATCTGCAAAATATGCCCTTAAGCAGAACGGTTTCCCAATTAACCTTGAATTTGGTGTTTTCAACGGTTCAGGCATGAGCAATCCTATTTGGAACAGATCTTTGGCAACAGGCGGTAGAATTGAGTTTGGCAGTACTAAGGAGGGATTCAGGA
This sequence comes from Bacteroidales bacterium, assembly GCA_017556665.1. Taxonomy (GTDB): domain Bacteria; phylum Bacteroidota; class Bacteroidia; order Bacteroidales; family UBA932; genus Egerieousia. The sequence goes on along the minus strand of JAFYMJ010000140.1, from coordinate 3,626 downwards.
CTTCTGTTAAATACTATAGCAATAAGAATGTAGATAACGAGACAGATCTTTATTGGGGCGCAGATTTGAGATATGTAGCCAAGGACTTCAAAATTGAGGCCGAATGCCTTACAAAGAATATGAAGGAGCAGTCCCTTACTGCCACTTATCTTCAGGCATTGTACAAAATCAATTCAAATTCAAAGGCAGTGAAGAGAATTGAGCCGCTTTTGAGATGGGATGTAATGGGATATGATATTCTTGAAAGAGGAGCAGGTGCTAACCGCCTTACAGCAGGTTTTAACTTTGTTATGAACACTGCCCTTACAAGCATATTAAGGATCAATTATGAGCAGTATTTCAACAACAGCATGGATATGTCTGCCCTTTTCAAGGATCCTCACTATAACCAGAACAAATTGGCATTGGAGTATCTTCTATTCTTCTAACAGAAGATGTGGTATAAAAGAAAAACAGGAGCTGGAATCAACCGGCTCCTGTTTTTGTTATAATGTATTGCTTATTTCTCCAATTTGTGGATTGCAAGGCCACTCTGAAGTTTAGGCTCGAACCATGTAGTCTTAGGAGGCATGATGTTGCCTGTGTCAGCAATGTCAATAAGCTGTTTCATTGATACTGGGTACAAAGCAAATGCTGCAACCATCTCACCTGAATCAACTCTTTTCTTAAGCTCGCCAAGACCACGGATACCACCTACAAAGTCAATTCTCTTAGAGGTTCTAAGGTCTTTGATGTCCAATAGTTTGTCAAATACAAGGTTTGAACATACTGTTACGTCAAGAACTCCAATTGGGTCAGCGTCATCATATGTGCCCTCTTTAGCCTGCAATGAGTACCACTCGCCGCCAATGTACATAGAGAAGTTATGCAAGCCTGATGGAGTATAGATCTCAGCACCTTTTTTCTCTACAACAAAGTCCTCGCCAAGTTTCTCAATGAACTGCTCCTGAGTCATTCCGTTAAGGTCTTTAACTACGCGGTTGTAGTCAATGATCTTAAGGTGGCTCTCAGGGAATACTACTGCCATAAAGTAGTTGTACTCCTCCTCACCTGTATGGTTAGGGTTGTTGCGTTTTTTCTCCTCTCCAACAAGAGCTGCAGCTGCAGTTCTGTGGTGACCGTCAGCAACGTAGAATGCAGGAATCTGAGCAAAGATATTTGTGATTGCTGCAATGTCCTCCTCGTTGTCAATTACCCAGAATTTATGGCCGAAACCGTCAACAGGGGCAATATAATCGTACTCAATCTCTTTAGTGTTGATTGTGCGCTCAACAATCTCGTTGATCTGAGCGTTGTCAGGGTATGCAAAGAATACAGGCTCAAGGTTAGCGTTCTGATTTCTTACGTGAATCATACGGTCTTCCTCTTTATCCTTACGGGTAAGCTCGTGTTTCTTGATTTTACCTGTCATATAGTCCTCTACGTTTGCGCAAACAACAAGACCGTACTGGGTTCTGCCGTCCATAGTCTGAGCGTAAACATAGTAGTTCTCTTTAGGATCCTGTACCAACCAGCCTTTCTCCTGCCATAGTTTGAAGTTCTCAACAGCTTTGTCATAAGCCTCCTGGCCGTGCTCATCAGCAATTGGATCAAAGTCAATCTCAGGTTTGATAATATGTAGAAGCGATTTCTCACCAGCCTCAGCTTTTGCCTCCACTGAGTTAAGTACGTCATAAGGGCGTGATGCAACCTCAGCTGCAATAGCTTTAGGTGGGCGGATAGCTGCAAATGGTTTTACTTTTACCATGGTTATCTGTTTTTAAGTGTTTCTATTTGTTTACCTGGAATTTCTTGTTGCCTGTAGTGAAGAAGTCTACAATCTGGTTAGCTGCAGCAAGACCTGCATTTACGTTAGCCTCAGCTGTCTCAGCACCCATTTTCTTAGGAGTACCATATACACGTTTGCCAAACTCCTCTGCAATTGCAGCGTGGTTAGCAGTTGCAACGTCTGTGATATATTTAAGGTCCTCTCTCTCTCTTAGAACTTTAACAAGCTCCTCCTCGTTGATAACCTCTTTTCTTGCAGTGTTTACAAGACAACCGCCTTTTGGCATTCTTGAAAGAAGATTGTATCCGATAGAGTTTTTGGTCTGCTCAGTTGCAGGGATGTGAAGAGATACAAAGTGAGAGTTCTCGTAAAGATCCTCAAGAGATTTAGCTACGATTACACCCTCTGCCTCCATAGCCTCTGCTGGAACAAATGGGTCAAATGCCATAATGTTCATACCAAAACCTCTTGCGTGGCTTGCAACAAGTCTACCTACGTTACCGTAAGCCTGGATACCCAAAGTTTTGCCTTTAAGCTCTGAACCTGTACCTGCAGTAAGCTGGTTTCTGCTCATATAGATCATGAAGCAAAGAGCAAGCTCTGCTACAGCGTTAGAGTTCTGACCAGGAGTGTTCATTGCTACGATACCTTTCTCTGTACAAGCAGCAAGATCCAAGTTGTCAAAACCTGCACCTGCTCTAACTACAATTTTAAGGTTCTTTGCAGCCTCAACTACCTCTTTAGTAACTTTGTCTGAACGAACGATAAGAGCATCAACATCTGCTACTGCAGCAAGAAGCTCATCATTTGATGTGTATTTCTCCAGAGTTGCAAACTCATAGCCTGCAGCCTCAACAATTTTTCTGATACCGTCTACAGCCACTTTAGAGAATGGCTTCTCGGTTGCTACCAAAACTTTCATAGTATATAAATTTTTATTTTCCCGATAAATGATACCCCTTTGCAGGGTGTGAACTGTTTAATATAAAAATGGGGGTAATTGCAGGATGCAATTACTCCCATATGTAAGTTTCAATTATTTATGAAGCTGCTCGAACTCCTGCATGCAAGCTACCAATGCCTCAACTGCCTCTTTTGGACAAGCGTTGTAGATGGAAGCTCTGAAACCGCCAACCGATCGGTGGCCTTTGATACCCACCATACCGCGCTCTTTAGCGAATTTGAAGAACTCGTCCTGCAACTCCTCTTTACCTGGAGCCATTACGAAACATACGTTCATAAGTGAACGGTCCTCTTTCGCAGCAGTACCTACGAACAATGGGTTTCTGTCAATCTCGTTGTAAAGGATCTCAGCTTTCTCTTTGTTCATTTTGTACATAGCCTCTACACCGCCCTGCTCTTTAACCCATTTAAGAGTCTCATGCATTACAAAGATAGGGAATACTGGAGGGGTGTTGAACATAGATCTGTTTTTAGCCTCCTCAGTGTAGTGTGAGCGGTAGTCAACCATTGTCTGTAGAGGACGGTCAACTTTGCCAAGAAGGTCTTTGCGGACGATAACGAAAGTTACACCTGCAGGACCTACGTTTTTCTGGGCACCACCGTAAATCATACCGTATTTGGTAACGTCTACAGGACGGCTCATGATGTCTGATGACATGTCAGCTACCAAAGTTACAGGAGAATCAATGTCCTCGTGCATCTCTGTACCGTAGATGGTATTGTTGGTAGTGATGTGGAAGTAGTCAGCATCTGTAGGGATAGTGTATCCTTTTGGAATGTATGAATATGTCTTGTCCTCTGATGAAGCTACGATCTCAACCTCACCGTAGAATTTAGCCTCTTTAGCTGCTTTTTTAGCCCAAACACCTGTCTGAAGGTATGCAGCTTTTGTTTT
>JAFYMJ010000139.1 GCA_017556665.1 Bacteroidales bacterium | reverse complement strand
ATGGAGCTTATTGACTCATACATTAGCCGTTCTGATGTTGATCCAAGAAGAATATATATAATGGGAATTTCAATGGGGGGAATTGCAACTTATGATATAGTGTCAAGATATCCAGAAAAGTTTGCAGCAGCAATTCCAATTTGCGGATCGGTAAACCCTCAGAGACTAAAGGGGACAAAAGGGGTTGCATGGAGAATATTCCATGGGGATTCCGATGCTGCTGTTACAGTAGAGGGATCAAGAGAAGCGTATAAAGCTCTTAAAAAATTTGGGTTGGATGTTGAGTATATTGAGTTCCCGGGGTGTACCCATAACAGCTGGAATCCTGCATTCAATTATCCAGACTTTATGAAGTGGTTATTCAAACAAAAAAAATAGGGATGAAATAGGTTTTTGTGCTTTGCATTGCAATCTTGCTAATAGTCCAATGCAACTCTCCCAAGGAGGCTCTATTTGTTCAGATATCTGACCCTCAGCTTGGCTTTATTACAAAATCAGGTGATTATTCTCCAGAGGCTGAACTTATGACTAAGGTTATTGTTAGGGTGAATGAGTTGAACCCAGATTTTGTTGTTTTGTCGGGAGACTTGGTACATTGGAGAGATGATACTGCAGCACTCATGGCATTTGATTCTTTGTGTAAAGGCTTTTCTTCAGATATAAAGGTATATTATCTTCCTGGTAACCACGATGTTGGGAATGAAGCTCGCAAAGAAGATGTGGATGCGTTTGTAAAAAGGTATTCAAGTGACAGGTTTGTGCATAGAGCAGACAATTACAATGTTGTTGGGTATAATTCCTGTGTTGTAAAGGCTGCCGGTGAGTTGGAGCAGATTGAATATGAGTGGCTAAAGAGGGAACTTGAAATTTTGCAGGATGGCAAACCATTGTTTGTTGTGGCACATCATCCTGTGTTTGTTAAAGATCCCAAAGAGGGGGAAACATATGAGAACTTTCCTGTTCATTTAAGGGAGAAGTATCTCTCTTTATTCAAGAAATGTGGTGTAGATGTTTATCTGGCGGGGCATCTGCATAAATGTGCCCAAGCAGAATATGATGGAATCCGTTTTATTACTGCAAGTGCATTGGGAAGACAGCTGGGAAAGGACAGTTCTGGCTATACTGTAGTAAAGATAGAGAATGGTGTGGCCAATGTAAATTATAAAAGTATAAATTAACAATACAATGAAAAGATTTAAGGGAAAAGTTACCCTTATTACAGGAGGTGGTAAGGGTATTGGTTTTGGACTTGCAACAGCATTTGCAAGGGAAGGAAGCAATCTTGTAATTACAGGAAGAAATATGGAAAGGCTCAACAGTGCAAAGGAGAGACTGGAGAAGGAGTGGAATGTTGAGGTATTGCCAATTGTTGCAGATGGAGCAGATGAGGCTGCAGTGAAAATGGTAGTTGGCAAGGCATATGAGAAATTTGGAAGAATAGATACATTAATAAACAATGCACAGGCGTCAAAGTCTGGTTTGCCGCTTATTGAGCACAGCAGAGAGGATTTTGATTTGGCAATTTTATCGGGAATATATGGAGCATTCTTTT
>JAFYMJ010000138.1 GCA_017556665.1 Bacteroidales bacterium | reverse complement strand
TTCCATCTATAAACTGTATAATCTAACCCCGTTTGCTTTTAAAAAACTCCTTAACAATAGCAGAGCACTCTTGCTGCAGCACCCCACTTGTAACCTCTGTCTTTGGATGCAGCAGACTTGGGGTAAATTTTGAATAACCCCGTTTTTCGTCGGGAGTACCATAAACAATCCTCTTAATTTGTGACCAGGCAAGGGCAGCTGCACACATTGGACAAGGCTCCACCGTTACATAAATTGTACATTTGTCCAAATATTTTCCACCCAGAAAAGAGGTTGCCATTGTAATTGCCTGCATCTCTGCATGGGCTGTTGCATCATTCAAACGCTCTGTATAATTGTATGCCCTTGCAATAATCCTGCCTCCACATTCTATAACAGCCCCAATAGGCACTTCATCTTCTGCATATGCCTTTTGAGCCTCCTTAAGGGCCTCCTGCATGTATTTTAAATCGTTTTCCTGCATATCTCTACATTAACTGTACAAATATACAAAAAAGGGGAGACCTATTGCCAGTCTCCCCTCTTCTACGCAAAAAATGGAATATTACATCATTCCACCCATTCCGCCGCCCATTGGAGGCATAGGAACTGGATTTTCCTCTTTCTTATCTGCAATTACACACTCTGTAGTCAAGAACATACCTGCCACAGAAGCTGCATTCTCCAAAGCTACACGGCTTACTTTAGTTGGATCAATTACACCTGCTGCCAATAAATCCTCATACACCTCTGTACGTGCATTGAAACCAAAGTTACCCTCGCTCTCTTTAATCTTTTGGATAACAACGCTACCCTCAACACCTGCATTCTCGCAAATTGTTCTTAGCGGAGCCTCAATTGCATGAGCAACAATGTTAATACCTGTTTGCTCATCGTCATTCTCTGCTTTAACAGCTTTAAGGCTCTCAATTGCTCTAATGTAAGCAACTCCACCACCTGCAACAATACCCTCTTCTACAGCTGCTCTTGTAGCATTCAATGCATCCTCAACTCTGTCTTTTTTCTCTTTTAGCTCAACCTCAGAAGCTGCACCAACATAAAGAACTGCAACACCACCTGCCAATTTAGCCAAACGCTCTTTAAGTTTCTCTCTATCGTAATCGCTGGTAGTTTGAGCAATTTGCATCTTGATTTGGGCAACTCTATCCTCAATAGCCTCTTTCTCGCCTGCACCGTTAACAATTGTTGTATTCTCTTTGTCAACAACCACTTTCTCTGCAGTACCCAACATATCAACTGAACAGTTCTCTAAAGTAAAGCCTCTCTCCTCAGATACAACAGTACCACCTGTTAGTGTAGCAATATCTTGCAACATCTCTTTTCTTCTGTCACCAAAACCAGGTGCTTTAACAGCTGCAACTTTAATTGTACCTCTTAGTCTGTTAACAACTAAAGTAGTTAAAGCCTCACCGTCAATATCCTCTGCAATAATAAGCAAAGATTTACCCTCTCTTGCAATTGGCTCCAAAACTGGAAGAAGATCTTTCATAGAAGAGATTTTCTTGTCGGTGATAAGGATAAGTGGTTGCTCAAGAATAGCCTCCATCTTATCTGGGTTAGTCATAAAGTATGGAGAGATGTATCCTCTGTCAAATTGCATACCCTCTACAACTTTAACCTCTGTATCTGTACCTTTTGCCTCCTCTACTGTAATAACACCCTCTTTCTTTACTTTGCTCATTGCATCGGCAATAAGTTTACCAATGAATGCATCGTTGTTTGCAGAGATAGTACCAACTTGCTCAACTTTTGAGTAATCGTCACCAACCTCTGTGCTTTGTTGTTTAAGGTTCTCTACAACAGCTGCAACAGCTTTGTCAATACCACGTTTCAAATCCATTGGATTTGCACCTGCAGTAACATTCTTTAGACCAACGTTAATGATTGCTTGAGCCAATACTGTAGCTGTAGTTGTACCGTCACCTGCCTGATCATTAGTTTTAGATGCTACCTCTTTAACCATTTGAGCACCCATATTTTGGAATCTGTCCTCCAACTCAATCTCTTTAGCAACTGTTACACCATCTTTAGTAATGTGAGGTGCACCAAACTTCTTGTCAATAACAACATTTCTACCTTTAGGGCCTAATGTTACTTTTACTGCGTTAGCCAATGCATCTGCACCCTCTTTCATAAGGCTGCGTGCATCCATATTGAATTTAATATCTTTAGCCATTTCCTTCTATTTTAAAATTTTTAATTAGATAGTTGCCAAAATATCACTTTGGCGCATAATAATATAAGATTTACCATCTGCGTGAACCTCTGTTCCAGCATATTTGCCGTATAGAACTGTATCACCTACCTTTACCTCCATAGGCTCATCTTTCTTGCCAGGGCCAACTGCCAATACTACACCCTCTTGAGGTTTCTCTTTTGCGTTATCTGGAATGAACAATCCGCTTGCTGTTTTAGTCTCAGCCTCTTTTGGCTCTACTAACACTCTGTCTGCTAATGGTTTAATATTCATATTAGTTAGTTTTTATTTATTGTTTCTTTAAATTTCTGTTATTTATACCTTATTTATAGACAAAACAAATGCCAAAACAAATATACTACTCTTTTATGACAAATTGTCACAAACCCAGAAATATTACCCCTTTCACTATGGCCCTTTTATATTCTGAGGTCAGGATTGATATTTTGCGGCGGTGTTTCCCATCTGCGTCCAAAAATCAATGGCGCAGCAAATCCCCAATACAGGCTTCCAATTGTACATTTACCGCTCCACCCCCACACATAGCCAAAGGGTTCGCGCACCCAGAACGTTACATAGCACCTTCCAAAGCATTACCTTTGCGCCATCGATTTTGAATATCAGATCTCAACATCAGT